>NZ_JAKFCQ010000162.1:0-2789 GCF_036676585.1 Robertmurraya sp. | reverse complement strand
AGCTCCATAAGGTTAGTAATTCGAGAGGGCTGATGCCTTAACTGCGGCAGAAAGCAACATTTTATCTTTCGTAATTGGCAAGAAGGGTAAAACCTCTCTGGAGTCAGAGACCTTGGCACGTTACACATTGATATGATACGGCAACTCGGGAGACCCTACCGGTCTTTTCTTTTTTTAGAAGAGTATGGTTTACAAGCGATACAAAGCAAGGAAACCAAATGCCGATGTAGGGAGTCGGATAGCAGAGTAGTACCAATGAAGTTGGGTAATGCCGATGGAGGAAAGGCTGCTACCAGTGATAACCCTTATTAGGGACACATTTACTACACACAGAGGTAGGAATAATAAATGGAAACAAAACTACTAAGGATAGCAGAATTAGCTAAAGCTGACCCTAAAATGAAATTTACATCTCTTGCACATTTACTAAATGAGCATTCACTAGTTCAATGTCACATTGAGCTACCTAATAAGAAGGCAACTGGGATTAACGGTACAACTAAAGAGCAATACAGTGAAAATCTAAAAGAGAATATAGAAGATTTAGTAAGTAGGCTTAAAAGCAAAAGTTATCGCCCTGTACCAGTAAGAAGAATGTATATTCCAAAGCTCAATTCAAAAAAGAAAAGACCACTGGGAATACCGGAACACGAAGATAAGATTGTACAAAAAGGCATTACAAAGATACTAAATACTGTCTATGAAAATGATTTTCTAGACTGCTCTTTTGGATTCCGTCCAAATCGTAATTGCCACGATGCTCTGAAAATACTGAACCATTATATTGAAAAGAGGTCAGTAAATTATGTAGTGGATGTAGATATTAAAGGTTTCTTTGACAACGTTGACCACTTATGGATGATGGAGTTCTTAACACTGCGAATCGCTGACCCTAACTTACTAAGAATAATTGGTAGGTTTCTTAAAGGTGGATATATGGAGGAAGGTAAGAAGTACAAAACAGATACTGGTACACCGCAAGGTGGAGTAATATCTCCGATATTAGCCAATGTATATCTGCATTATGTCCTTGACCTTTGGTTTGAGAAAAGAGTCAGAAAACAGTGCAAAGGACAAGCACATATAGTGAGATACGCAGATGATTTTGTTTGTTGTTTCCAGTATAAGAGTGAGGCTCTAGATTTCTTTCAATCATTAAAATTGAGACTGAAGAAGTTTAACTTAGAAATAGCTGAAGATAAAACGAAAATTATTTCCTTTGGAAAATTTGCGGATAAAGATGCAAAACAGAAGGGGAGTAGTAAACCTGAAACCTTTGATTTCCTTGGCTTTACACACTATTGTGGGAAAAGTAAACAAGGAAACTTTCGGGTGAAACGGAAATCAAGCAGGAAGAAAGTCCAAGGTAAACTCAAAGAATCCAAAGAATGGTTAAAGAAAAATAGAAATAAAGATATTCATATGATTATGGATAGGTTAAAACGTTCGCTTATAGGTTACTACAACTATTACTGCATCACAGATAATACCCCAAGTGTAAACAACTTTAGAGACAAAATCGGATACTTACTGTTTAAATGGCTCAATAGAAGAAGTCAAAGGAAATCATTTACCTGGGATAAATTCAGACTCTTTCTAAATAAATATCCACTACCTTCACCCAGAGTTAAGGTTAATATATATGACTTAAGAAAAGAGATCAGCTACATTCTGTGAATGATTACTGGAGGAGCCGTGTGCATTAATAGTGCAAGCACGGTTCTGGGAGGGGGTGGAGTACAATCTACCGTAAGGTAGAAAGGCTCCATTCTACTCGACTAGCACAAGAAGACAGATAAAAACAAGGAGGGGAATTTGTGGGAAAAAGATATAACTTATGGTCTTTTTATTTAATACTTGTTTGCTTAGGATTAGTAGCCTACTCATTGTATTCTAATATTAGCAATACTTGGCTGATTGCTCCGCCAAACTACATTCTTCTTTTGATTAGTGTAATATCTTTTATCTTTGGAATTAAAGGGTTTAAAGATAATCGGAATTGGCAGGCAAAAACAAGAAGTTGGTTGACTGTAATTTTATCATTTCTATTGTCTATTGCTCTCTTTCTAGTAATTTTGTTATCCTTATTTGCTTCTTTATTGGGAGCGAATGAGCACATTGAAACTGTACACTCTCCTGATGGTAACTATACAATTGATTTTTATCGTTATGACGCAGGGGCAGCAGGTTCATTTGAAGTGAGGGGAGAATTAAAAGGACCACTGTGGTTTAAAAAAAGAATTTATTATCAAGACACAGTAGAACAGGTTGAAGTGGAATGGGACAATAACAGCAGAGTATCGATTAACAATCATATCTTAAATTTGAAAAAAGGAGACACATACGGATATTAGTTTCTCTATTAGAAAAGTGATTAGTATGTGAAACTTTCAACTTAAAATAAACGGGGGCAAGAGTTCAAGAATGGAGCGGTCATAATTGGCGGCTTTTCTTTTTGTGCTAACGAAGCAGGTTAGTTCAACAAGAAATGGTAAAATCAAAGAAATACAGTTATATAGGGGAGAGTAATATGATTATTCGCAAACTAAATATAGATGAAGAGCCTCCAATGGATTTGTTGTTACTAGCTGACCCTTCTAGGATACTCGTTGAGGAATATATACAAAGAGGAGTATGCTTTGTTGCCGAAAGTGATGGTCAAATCATTGGAATCTATGTACTACTGCCGACAAGACCTGAAACGGTGGAGTTGGTGAATATTGCAGTAATAGAAGACCAGCACGGCAAAGGTTTGGGGAAACAGCTAATAATGAATGCAATGGAAGTAG
>NZ_JAKFCQ010000161.1:0-23808 GCF_036676585.1 Robertmurraya sp. | reverse complement strand
ATGGAAAAACTACAGGCAGCCTCAAAATAGGCTGCCTGTTTTTTCTTTGTTTATAACGAGTCTGCAAGCTCGAACCAGTACGTGCAGAGTGTCTCAAGCCCTTTGTCAAAGTTCTCAAGATGGAAATGCTCGTTTGGAGCGTGGAAATTTTCCGTTGATAAGCCAAAGCCCATCAATACGACTGGTAACCCTAATAATTGATCAAAAGCGGCAACGATTGGAATGGATCCACCTCCACGAGTGTAAGAAGTAGGAACCTTGTAAATCGCTTCATATGCTCTGCCAGCTGCTTGGATGGCCGGATGCTCAAGAGGAGTTACGTACGGATGACCTTGATCAAACAGGGAAACATTTACCTTAACACCAGCAGGTACATTTGCGTAAATATGCTTGGTTAAAAGATCTGCAATTTCAGCTGGATCTTGATTAGGTACCAAACGACAGGTAATTTTTGCAGAGGCCTTAGCAGGAATGACCGTTTTAATACCATCTCCTTGAAAGCCCCCGTAAATGCCGTTCACTTCTAAAGTAGGTCGTACGTATGTACGTTCTCGAGCGGTAAACCCAGGTTCTCCATGCAGTTCAGAAACTCCTAACTGTTCCTTTAATTCCGCATCTATATCACCCAGTGCAGCAAATGCTTCTCGTTCTTCTTGTGTAATCTCTTGAACACTGTCATAAAAGCCATCGACTAACACTTTTCCGTCAGGACTGTGGAAGGAATTCACAATCTCCACTAGTGCATGAATCGAATTTTGTACCGCACCTCCGTAAAGTCCAGAATGAAGATCGCTATTTGCACCAGTTACATCGATCTGAAGTCCACATAAACCACGTAGCCCATAACAAATCGCAGGCTTTCCAGGCCCTTGCATACCGGTGTCTGAAATCACTATCACATCAGCCGCCAACAGCTCCTTATTCTCTTCAACAAACTGTGGAAGAGTAGGACTTCCAATTTCTTCTTCCCCTTCGATACAAAACTTGAAATTCACAGGAAGGCTACCAGTTGTTCGTAGGATCGCCTCCACTGCTTTTATATGCATAAACACTTGGCCTTTATCATCGCTAGCTCCTCGGGCGTAAATTTTGTTATCACGGATATTGGCTTCAAATGGGGGAGTATCCCAAAGTTCAAGCGGGTCAACCGGCTGAACATCATAATGTCCGTATACAAGTACGGTTGGCTTTCCTTCTTGCTTTAGCCAATCACCATACACAACCGGATGGCCCTTTGTTTCATACACTCTGACATTTTCCATACCGGCATCCTCAAGTGCTTTTGCCGTCCATTTTGCAGCTTCTTTCACATCATCTTTATGCTCAGGAAGGGAACTAATACTTGGTATGGCCAAATACTCGGTAAGCTCTTCTAAATGTGTGCTTCGATTCGAAGTTAAATATTGAAAAATCTCTTTGTTCATCACTCATTCTCCTTTGATAAAAACAGTTCTTATTAGTATTTCGATAGACGAAACGAAAAATCCTTCAAAAAAAATCATGGGATTTTTTCATAATATTGGTAGAAAAAATATGGTGATAGTAGTATAATGGTGTAAAATTACACAAAAAGGAGGATATGACAATGAACTCCATTACAAAGGAGCAAAGGAAACAGATCTTTCGAGAAGAACTTTATTTGTTAAAACAAGAGCAACTTATTTCTCATGCTATCTATAACAAGGTAATCGAAGAATACGAACACTACTACTATATAAGTATCCATAATGAAACGTTAAAAGAAAAAGTGACGACACCTGTTAAAACAGTGGTTGTCAAGCCAGAGAAAAAGAAAACGGTAATAGAAAAGAAGAAGAAAACGCCCGAGCAATTACGTGAAAGAAATATCACTTGGTTGCTTAACTTAGGGGTCATTCTGTTATTGATTGGTGGTTTATATGTGGCGACTAGCAACTGGGAGACAATGTCTAGTTGGATGAAGGCTAGTGCCATCGGTTTGGTTGCTTGCTTATTCTACGGAATGGCTTATATTTCTAAAAGAATTCTTCATATCAACCAAACAGCTTTTGCTTTTACCGTACTGGGAAGCTTATTTCTCCCCATTTTCCTGCTATCTCTTGGCTGGTTTCAACTATTAGGCTCATATTTCTCTTTTAGCGGGGAGGGAAGATACTTTCTAGGAATGCTAAGTGGCTACATACTTGTACCAGTTTATCTATTTTTAGCTAAAAAGATTTCTTCTCGTTTATTTGTTTGGTTTGCAGGAATTGCTGCAACAATTGGTACTGCGTTTTTTCTCACGGCACTTCCTATCCAAAGAGACGGTTTTTATTTCGGAATGATTTTGTACCATGCGGGCTTGTTAGTCTTCCATTTTTATATGAAAAAGAAACCTTCTCTTACGTTGTTTACGAAAGAGGTTCTTCCATTTTTCCAAGCCAGCTTAGTACTGACGACGGCTTTTATGCTACTTCTATTTGATAACCCTGCTTTCTATGGAATGAACATCATACTCACTGCCGTTTTATATTTATCGATGGTGTTTGTGACTGGCCATAAAAACTATCATTTTGTTTTTACCTTATTTTTGGTTTATGGAGTGTATCAGCTTGTCGAGAACTCGATTCTTCTAAACGTTGGACCGATCATGTATGCATTGGTAGGGTCGTTTCTACTAGGCTTGCCTGTATTTTTAAAGGGAGGAGTCGATTGGAAGAAAATCTTCTCGATGACAAGTGCGGTGGTTTCACTTATTGCTTTTGTGTATATATCCGCCAAATCCTTCATCGTTAACTTTGGAGACCCCACTCTGGTGATGATGATTT
Organism: Robertmurraya sp.; assembly: GCF_036676585.1. Classification (NCBI taxonomy): domain Bacteria; kingdom Bacillati; phylum Bacillota; class Bacilli; order Caryophanales; family Bacillaceae; genus Robertmurraya; species Robertmurraya sp. The sequence continues at coordinate 21,022 of NZ_JAKFCQ010000161.1, read as the reverse complement.
CTTATTTGATTCTTGCCGGTAATTTTTATTACTTAGCTTATTCTGAAAAAAAGAAGTGGTTTACGTATGTAACTTGTAGTTTTTTAGTTGCGGCTTTATTTGAATTGATGATGCTTGTTCATAAGGTTGCTATGTTTGATTCTTTTCTTCCATTGTTTTTTATCGGGTTCATTCTATTTGTTGTTTTTGGTTTTATGGTACCTTCGGTAATCCGGCAAAGCTCGAGAGATGTTGGAGTGGGGGTCATGCTTTTACCGCTTTTTCCGTCTTGGCTTATGTATGATTGGTGGGAAACAGGGGTGATGTTTGGGCTATTAGCTTTATGCTTTATCCTTGGCAGAAGAGTGGAGGAACGTTCGATTTATCAGGAAACGATTTCTTGGATTATTCCTATTTGTTATGGGTTATGTACGGCTGCCTTGTTCGAGGAAGGTAAGGAATGGTTCCACTGGAGTAAGGTAGAAGTGGGTCCTGCCCTTAATTTTATCGCAGGAAGCGTACTTCTTCTCTTGATCGGGAAGACAAAGAAACCGGCCTTTCTTGTGTCACAAGCATTCTATTTGATAGGAATTCTTTATTCATTTAGTTTGCCAGTTAATGATTTTATCAGAGTCTTTATTCTCTTTGGTGGAATAGCTGTCTCGTATCTGCTTTATCAACAGACAAAGCAGAAGGCCGTCACTTATTACGTGACTCTTTGCTCGCTCATTACCTATATTACTCTTATTTATGCGATTCATGAAAGCTATCAATTTCCTTTATGGCTAGAAGAGGAGCAATGGGTGATCGGTGGAGCGATTTTGATCGTAGTAAGTTATGTAATACGAAGACACGACTTGGAACTGTCTACTAGTTTCTTATACACAACTCATGTTTATTTACCAGCAGCCTTGCTACTAACATTCTTTGCGTTTAATAGTGATGGAATATGGAGCTTTGTGATTGCCACTTTGCTGTATGGTGTGAGTGTTAAGCTCGTTAGCAAAGAATGGTTACTAAAAACTCTCCTTTACGGCTGTTATGTAAGTTTATTTATTGCTATCACTCTATTTCTTATTGAATTGGACTATAGTGAGTACTCCTTTTTCGTGACAAGTATTCTTTTAGCGATTTGGTGGGGATATAGCACCAAAGAATGGAAGGTGAGAACAACCCTTTTTCTTGTTCCATTTTCAATTATTGGAATGCTCTCCATGCTAACATCGTATCCTTTTGGGGAATATACGTATATTTGTCTGATGCTTTATGGGATAGGGCTATTGTTCCTTATACACCATCAAAAATGGGATTTCCTCGTGTTACTCCCATTGATTGTCATGCTAGCAGGCAGCATTCAACTTTCTTATGTTTCAACCTTACTCGTTCCAGAGAGTACAATGGTACTTTTCGCCGGTATCGGCTTGGGTTCCTTTTTTTCAGGTAGAAAGCTTTATAAAGGTCTATTCGTGTCAAATGCAAAACTTCCATTTCTTTATTTCGATGCGTATACGGTCACAGCTTTTCTATACGTTTTATTTCTGTATACCTTGGAAGCAGAAGGGATTCTTTTGAGGATCTTGCCTGGCATTCTAATATGTATGTTTTTGTGGATGCAGCAAACGCGGGTAAGTACAAAGCTAGCTTGGATTCCAAAATTTTTAGCAGGCGGCTATTTACTAGAGCCTTATTATCAAATGCTTGACCAACTCACGATCCCTGTTTTGTTCGAGAGGGAGTTATATGTGTTACCATTCATCGCACTTGGAATTTATCTGAGCCGATGTTTGAAGGGGGCATACGTCACACTTCTTCAAAGAATTCAATGGGGAATCTTGTTCGGAGTCGCATTATTACTCGTTCAAGATGGTTTACAGAGCAATACCGTGTATGATGCGATTATCGTTGGAACCCTTTCACTTCTGTCGATATTGGCTGGGACGATGCTTCGAATCAAATCGTATTTCTTCGTAGGCTCAGGTGTCCTGTTACTAAATGTCGTCTTACAAACAAGGCCATATTGGGGTAATCTCCCATGGTGGGCATACTTGTTACTAGCTGGATCCTTGTTAATCTCTGTGGCTAGCTATAACGAATGGAATAAACAAAAGCGATCAAAAGGGGAGACACCAAAGCTAGAAGGAATCAGAAGGAAAGTTCTGTTGCGACTAAAAACGTGGAAATAAAATTGTAATGTTTGTTTTTTCTACTAGAGTAGTGATATGATATAGACTGATTTTACATAAGAAGGAGATGTTCTCACAATGGCTAAAAAAGGATATATAGCAATGGAGAATGGGGAAAAAGTAGAATTTGACTTATTCCCGAACGAAGCACCTGGTACAGTTGAAAACTTTGAAAAATTAGCAAACGAAGGCTTCTACGATGGAGTTACTTTCCACCGTGTTATCCCTGGTTTCGTAAGCCAAGGTGGAGACCCAACTGGAACAGGAGCAGGCGGCCCTGGTTATTCTATCAAATGTGAAACAGTAGGAAACCCTCACAAGCATGAGGAAGGCAGCCTTTCTATGGCACACGCTGGAAAAGATACAGGCGGAAGCCAATTCTTTATCGTTCACGAGCCACAACCACACTTAAACGGAGTTCACACTGTTTTCGGTAAAGTAACTTCAGGTATGAGCACAGTGAAAGCGATGAGAAACGGCGACACAATGAAAGAAGTTCGCGTATTTGACGCTGAATAATACAGAGGAAGAGTCCATGTTGGGCTCTTTTTTTGTTACTAAAACCACATAACACCTATACGCTCAAACGAATGAACCCCACCCCTAATTCATATATTGGTACAAGCGTGCAAATAGGGAGGGGACGACCATTCGGTTTTTAAAGAATTTTAAAGAGTTCGCAACAAGGGGGACGGTCGTTGAGATGGCGATTGGGGTCATCGTTGGAACAGCGTTTGTTAAAATGGTGGACTCGTTCGTGAAGGATATTATTACGCCGCCGCTTGGCCTTATTTTAGGGAGAGTCAACTTCACAAACATGTACTTTTCCCTGACAGGACAAACCTACACGACTTTAGCTGAAGCGAAAGAAGCAGGGGCGATTACGATTAACTATGGAGTATTTATCGGAACCATTATTGATTTTGCAATTATTTCATTCGCTACTTATTTTGTCCTTTTGCAGATAGGCCGTTTAAAAAATGCACCTGTTGTTAGTATCCCGGTTAAGGAATGTCCATTCTGTTTATCTAATATTTCAGCAAAGGCAGTACGGTGTCCGCAGTGTACCTCTCAACTAACGATAGGTGGGGAAGGTGAGTTCGGGGAACTGGATCATGATACCCGAGTAAAGATTCATTTTCGACAAAATAAAAAGCGCTTGAGCTAAACATTCTCAAGTGCTTTTCCAACGTTACCAAAGCAATTCATAAAGGCGGCTATTAAATAAATTCGTATCAATTGGACATTGTGGTGCATCGCGGCCATATTGCCAGCCCCATACATTGGCCTTACACGGCGGCTTTTTCGGACGGAAGTTAGGAGCGCTTCTTGCTCTCGTCGGACCAGGCTCGGGCTCTGCACTCCACAAAATGAGCTGATTGGCCACTTTATTATCCTTAGCAACGGCGGCACAATACGCTTTGTTAAATTCCCCATGAACCGGATCATGGTATAGGCCAGCTTTGTAGCCGCTCGGGTACAAAGCATCAACAAAGCCTCTAATCCATTCTTCATCTACTTTAAAAAACTTCTCTATATTGCCAAATACCACTTTGCCTTTTGGGATACTTAATCGTCTTGCATGATAAATCGCATTTTGTGCCACAACTTTTCCTTCCCGGTATCCAACCGCTTCATTAAAATTACTTAATATCGGTACCAGCTTAATGCCTCTATTACGAATAAAACGTACTTCTTCTCTCGTGAGCCCAGCTACTTTTCCAGGAATGGGTGCTAAATATCTTCCCCAATAGGATGGCTTTCCAAATCCCTTTTCCACACAATTATACAGGTCCTCCGTTACTTCTGCAGCAGAGTCTACACCCCAATAATAAGCCAATGGCCATTCTCCCTTCAACTTATGTTAACTTTAGATTATATCGGGAGAATCTTGTCCTCATTCCAAAAAAAGCGTGATTACCTTGGATGATTCCAAGTAATCACGCGATGTTTATTTATGAGCTTGGCACTAATAATATAGCGTTCAGGTGCATTGCCTAAAAAATAGAAGGGGTAACAGGTTGTCACCGTCAAAGTTGCCCTTGGCTTTGGCGTCATAACCGTATGATCGTCCGCTTTTACAATACGTATGCGATAGATTTCATAGGTAAAAGTTCCTTCTGTTGTTGTAACGACCAGTTCATCGTCTTCCTTCAGATGACGCAAGCCTCTAAATACGGTGTCTCGATGACCTGAAAGAATCGTATTATTTTTTTCACCCGGCAAAGCACTTCGAATATAATGACCGACTCCGGAACGCAATACTTCTTTTCCGGTACCCTCATAAATAGGAAACACTTGCTCTAATCGAGGAATATACAGTTCACCTAATTTCTCACCGATAGATGGTTTCACCTCGTACAGTGGCCACTGTTTATCAGAAGGAGCTTCTGTCACTTTAGCCGAAGAGGGGGCCTCCACCATTTTTACCTGTTGGACGGAAAGGATTCCTTCTAAATAATAATACGTGTTAACAGCAGCAAGACTAACCCCTACGAGGAGCAAGCCTACTGCTAGCATCTTTATCTTCATTAATTATTTTATTGTGGAGATCGTTTTCTTTCGTATCAAGAAAAGACTGAGGCCAGAGAAGGCGAGAATGAGACCAAGAAGGATTCCCGTTCCATAAAAACTTGCCGTATCAGGGAGCTCCGCGACTAGTTCCCCGACATCTGCGACTTTTTCAAAAGCACTCAAAACAAAATCTCCTGAAAGCATGGCCTTTGTTAGCTCAACATCCGAGAGCAACTCGCCACTTGAACTATGCAATTGTACAAGGAGAGCGTCACTTGTAAATTCATTCGACTGTAATAGTTCTTCATACGATATAGCCGTTTGCGATCCAGTAGAATCGACTAGATAAAACGTAGGAACTAACTGCATGGCGTCCATCATCTTGGCAAACAGGGAAGAGAGCTCCTCTTTTTCAGCATCTGTAAACTCTGAATCAGAAGCCATCATTATTTCCTCAATTCTTGTATCGATAGCTACCATTTGTTGCTGCATTTCATCCGAATCGATTTTCTCGAGGTGTGCAAACAATTGATCAGCTTCTTCCTCAGTGATGCCAATCGACGCTAGAAATTCCTCTAGATCCTTTAATACAGAGAGGTGATTTAAATAAAAATCCACCGCATCTGATAATTCTTGCTTGGACTCATGTTCCTCAACCGTTGTACCGTATTCGGCCAAAATCACATCAAGTTCTTCTCTGGATAAATCGTAGTCTGATAATATTTCATTAACCTCCGTATCCGTCACAGCAGCATGGGCAATCGGAATGCCCAATTGCGAAAATATAAGACCGAAGAAGATAAGCGCACTTACTTTTCTCACTATACTAATCCTCCATTTCGAAAGTATCGATAATGGTATTGTTTGTAAATTTATGAAAAAACATACTCGCTTTTCCTAATGAATGTTATTGTTTACTATTATTGGAATAAAAAAAGAGCACCTCCTAGAAAGAGGTACTCAAGTTTGTATCATTTGGCTACCTTACGCGAAAGCTCAGATAAAAAGTCTGCCATCCAAACAAGCAATAAATAACATAGAATAATCAACGTAATGTCTGAATAATGGAAATAACTCATGCTAAGCTTAAACTGTTGACCAAGCCCTCCTGCACCAACAAAACCTACAACAATCGTTGTTCTCATGATCACTTCCCAACGATAGAGGATAAAGCTTAAAAACTTCGGAAGGACGGAGGGAAGAACACCATATAACAAGATTTGTGCGTGACTGGCTCCTGAAGAGGAAAGATGCCGAATGGGTCTTTCATCAAGGTCTTCAATGACCTCAGCACATAGCTTTCCAAGTATACCAAAGTTATGAAGGGCTAGTGCAACAGCCCCCGGAAGGATACCTGGTTGAAAAATAAAGATAATCATCATGGCCCAAATCAGTTCTGGTACCGCTCTACTTAAAATATAGGACGCTCGAACGAGAAGGAAAGATACCCAATGAAAAGGGGAACGACTCATCGTTAGTTTTCCATTTGCTACATTACGGGCAGCAGGGACAACCGTGATCAGCATCACAATTGTGGCTATTCCTATAGCAATAATACTCATCATCAGAGTATCATAAGACAGCTGCAGGATATGAATCCAGCTCTGAACCGAAAAAAAGGAAGGAGACTCTTCACCAATCCCAAGTAAGCTTAGGAAGAACTTTTTCGCATACTGACCATTCTCGTCTGTAAACAAAGTGAAAAAAGAGGCATGCTCAACTGTATACAAATACATCCAAGAACCAACCACTAATGCAAAGGATAGGAAAAATGATAGCAAGGAAAAGCGTGACGAGCGTTTCGCTAGACGAGAACGCCATTGACTGCTCCACCCGTCTATGACGATCACAATGGCCATCAAAAATAATACAAAGGTCCAAACTTCTTCGTAATTTAAATCATCCAATGAAAGTTGAATCTGATACCCGAGTCCACCTAAACCAACAAAGCTCATGACCGCAGAGGAACGAACCGCACATTCAAAACGGTACATTGTATAAGAAATCATATTTGCTTTTACAAGCGGGAAGTAGCCGTAAAATAACAGTTGCCAATTAGATGCACCTGTTGACTGTAAGGATTGAATCGGTTCATTTTCTACATCTGACAGCATATCAGCGAAGATTCTCCCTAGAATTCCCCCATATGGAATCGCGATAGCCAAAATAGCAGAGTAAGGTGTCAAACCGAAAGCAGATACAAACAGCAACGCCCAAACTAGCTCATGAATCGCACGAAGGAAGCCAAGAAACGCTCGAAAAAAGCTTTTACTCAATGACGAGAAAGGCTTCTGAGAGCTTTGTAACACACCTGAAGCCAGAACCCCAAAAACAACAGCAATGACGATGGCAATTGTCATTCCAGCCACCGCATAGGTAATCGTCACCCAAGCAGACTCAAGGGCGAGAAGAAGAATGTCAGGAGAAAGATCAGGGTGTATCATCGCCTCAATAATCTGGAGGAAGGTTGTACCTCCACCTGGGTGAAGAAGCGGCTCCTTCCAATCAATCACACGTAAGCTCCATAAAAATACGAGAACTAATAAAAGTGTGAGAAGGTTTTTTTGTTGAAATCGAAGACTTTGTTTCATTACATCGTCTCCCTCAGTTTGTATAACTCTTTTAGGTGACGATCCGTTAACTGGTCAACAGGAAGATCGAAAACCATTCCACCTTGTCTTAGACCAATGACTCTAGTAAAGTACTTTTTTGCATAATCAACGGAATGAAGGCTAGTTACCAGTGTTTGTTTTTCTTCTTGAACAAGCTTTGTTAATATGTCTAACACATCTTCCGCTCGAGCAGGATCGAGAGACGCCACAGGTTCATCGGCTAAAATAATTTCAGGCTGTTGCACGAGCAATCTGGCTAACGCCACACGTTGCTGCTCACCACCAGACAATGAACCGGTTTGCTCAAAAATTTTGTGACCCAATCCTACTCGTGAAAGTGCATGTTCGGCGATTTCCTTCTCTTGAGGAATCACTAGCGAAAGAACAGATCTGAATAAACTCCAGTCAGCTAGTTTCCCAGCTAAGACGTTATGTACGACAGGGAGAGCATTCACTAAATCGAACTGCTGACGAATAACACCAATTTTTTTGGCACGTACTTTGCGATTACGATAAAAGGAGGGCGGTTGCCCATCAATCATTATTGTTCCCGTTCCACTGATATTTGACAAAGATAGCACATTTAAAAGTGTGCTTTTTCCCGCACCACTCGGGCCAATTAAGGCAATTCGTTCACCCTTTTTAATGAATAAAGAAAGGGAAGATAAGGCTATCTTCCCGTCAAAAGAGACTGATACATCTTTTAATTCGATGATGTTTTGACTGGTCTCCACATCTACACCTCTATTTAATAATACCGATTTGTTTTGCCACTTTTTCAATGGCTTCGTAGTTTTCATTTTTTGTTTCAATAAACTTATCCGTTTGGAAAAGGTCCAAAATCGTTTGCTGTTCACTACCCATAGAGAGAAGGGCATCTGTTATTTTTTGCTTTACGTCGGAATCGTATCCTTCAAGCGTATTAATTGTCCAGTGATAATCGTAGTAGGCAGGAGTCGTATAAAATACATCCACCTTGTTCGTATCGACTTTTCCTTCTGCTACTGCTGCTTCCCAAACGGCTTCGTTTAGAGCACCCGTTTGATAAGCACCTGATTCTACTAGCTTATAAGTTTTGTCGTGAGAACCAGAGTAAGAGGGTTTGCCGTTGAAATCTTGATCGGCATCAATTCCTTCTTCCATTAAATAATATCGAGGCATTAAATGTCCAGAAGTTGAGCTTTCACTACCAAAAGTAAAGCTTTTTCCTTTTAAATCACTCAACGATGTTAATCCAAGTTCTTTTTGAGCGATAAAAACAGAGTGGAATTCTTCATCACGAGGTCTTTGAGCAATGGCTTCCGCGTCAGGAACTAGGCTTCTTGCTTGAACACCCGTTAAGCCACCAAACCAAGCTAGTTGGATTTCTCCTCGTTCAAAGGCAGTAACTAGCGCTGCATAGTCTACGGATGGTACGTATTCAACCTCTAAACCAGTCTCAGCAGAAAGGTAGTATGCCACTTCGCCCATGCTACGACTTAAAACCGAAACATCTTGGTCAGGAATTGCACCAATTTTTAGGGTTTGTTTGGTTGTTTCTTCTTTTTCAGAAGTTTCTTTGTTCTCCTCCGCACAGCCGCTTAGAAGACCAATTAGTAAAATAAATACTAAAAACGATACTAATTTTTTCATTATTAGATTCCCCCAAATCATTTGTACTTTTTTATTATGTAGAATAACAATCCTCACAAGAAGAGGATTGTTATTTTCATTATTTAAGTAATCATAAAAAACCTCATTTTCTAATCATACTAAAATTATAAGTTTTACACTACTGATTTATTGTAATAGGAATACTTTATCAATTCCGCGCATGTAATTCATTCGAAATTTGTCCACGCACTATGCACAACGTATAAAAATATGCTAAAGTGATAACTATAAAAACCTTTATTTTTCAACGTTTCAACTACATAACAACTGTCTTTTTCCAGTGGACAGTTGTTTATTCCGAAACAACATTGCAAAGGGGATGAATGAAATGTCAAGTAAGAAATTAGCGAAGTTTTTAACTGAAAATCTCGAAGATTTAAAGGGGAAGGGTCTTTATAACGTCATCGACCCATTAGAAAGCGCGAACGGTCCAATGATTACAATTAACGGAAAAGAGCTTGTGAATCTTTCCTCCAATAACTATCTGGGACTTGCAACCGATTCTCGTCTAAAAGAAGCAGCAACAGAAGCCATCCAACAGTTTGGAGTAGGAGCGGGTGCTGTACGAACAATCAATGGAACGTTAAAGCTTCACTTAGAACTTGAGGAGAAATTAGCTCAATTTAAGCAAACAGAAGCCGCCATTGCATACCAATCGGGATTTAATTGTAATATGGCTGCCATCTCAGGAATTATGGATAAAAACGACGCGATTCTTTCTGATGAATTAAACCATGCTTCCATTATCGATGGCTGCCGCTTATCACGAGCAAAAATCATTCGTTACAATCATTCAGACATGGATGATCTTCGTGTAAAGGCAAAGGAAGCAACAGAATCAGGACTTTACAATAAAGTAATGGTGATTACGGACGGGGTATTTTCGATGGACGGTGATATTGCCAAGCTTCCTGAAATCGTTCAAATTGCAGAAGAGTTTGATTTAATTACGTACGTAGATGATGCGCACGGTTCTGGTGTACTTGGAAAGGGTGCAGGAACGGTTAAGCACTTCGGATTATCCGACAAAGTAGATCTACAAATTGGAACTTTATCAAAAGCCATTGGAGTGGTCGGGGGATATGTGGCAGGGAAGCAAGATTTAATTGATTGGTTGAAGGTTCGCAGTAGACCGTTTTTATTCTCCACCTCTTTAACTCCGGCCGATGTGGCTGCAAGTATTCGTGCCATCGAGTTATTAATGGAAAGCTCGGAACTGAACGAAAAGCTTTGGGAAAATGCCAATTATTTAAAAGCAGGCCTTGTCAAATTAGGCTTTAATATCGGCGACAGTGAAACACCAATTACTCCATGCATCATTGGTGAGGAAGTAAAAACTCAGGAGTTTAGCAAGCGCCTTTATGAAGAGGGTGTGTATGCCAAATCCATTGTCTTTCCAACCGTACCAAGAGGGACAGGAAGGGTAAGAAATATGCCTTCCGCAGCTCATACAAAGGCGATGCTAGATCAAGCGCTTGTCATCTATGAAAGAGTTGGGAAAGAGCTAGGAATCATCTCAGAGGAAGCATAATTGGGAGGAAAAACATGAAACGCATTTTGATAACGGGGGCATTAGGGCAAATCGGTTCAGAGTTAACCGTTAAATTAAGAGAATTATACGGTGCTGACAATGTAGTGGCGACAGATATTCGTAAAAATGAAAGCGAAGCAGCTTTAAGTGGACCATTTGAAGTTGTCGATGTGACAGACGGAGCTAAAATGCTTGATGTCGCGAAGAAGTACAAAACAGATACCGTTATTCATATGGCCGCACTTCTTTCAGCGACAGCAGAAGCAAATCCTGTGTTTGCTTGGAATTTAAATATGGGTGGGTTAATGAATGCTTTAGAAACAGCTCGCGAGACCAAAAGTCAGTTTTTCACTCCGAGCTCAATTGGAGCTTTTGGTCCAACGACTCCGAAAGTAAATACCCCTCAAGACACTATACACCGTCCAACCACGATGTACGGGGTAAATAAGGTCGCAGGTGAGCTGCTTTCTGATTATTATTATCATCGCTACGGAGTTGATACGAGAGGTCTCCGTTTCCCTGGATTAATTTCCTACGTAACAGCACCAGGTGGAGGGACGACTGATTACGCAGTAGAAATCTATTACAAGGCTCTTAAATTTGGACAGTATACCTCCTATATCAAAGAAGGAACGTACATGGATATGATGTACATGCCGGATGCTTTAACTGCTATTGTTGATTTAATGGAAGCGGATTCATCTCAACTTATCCATCGCAATTCCTTTAATGTGACCGCTATGAGCTTTGCACCAGAAGAAATTGCGGCTGAAATTAAAAAGCATATTCCACATTTCACGATGAAATACGATGTTGACCCCATTCGACAAGGGATTGCTGACAGTTGGCCGGATTCGATTGATTGTACCGCTGCCAAGGAAGAATGGGGATTTAAGGCGGATTTTAATTTAGAGACGATGACCATCGACATGCTGGATAAATTAAGAAAGAAAATCATATAAAGCGGGGAAGGGGCTAACCATGAAGGTAGCCCCCTTATTATTCTTTGGACACAAAAAAGCAGCGAAGGTAGAATTCACTGCTTTTTCAAGACTATTTTACATAAATAAGTTTGTCTTTCTTTTCAACTACTTGACCAATGATAGTATATCGGAAATCAAGTGAGGTATACTTCTCCGCATATTCCAATGGAAGGGCAATCAAAAGTCCACCCGATGTAATTGCATCACAAAGGACAAGCTGTTGCTGTATGCTTATGTCGGTTCCATACGCAATATCTTTTTCAAGCCATTTGTGATTGGACTTAGAACCTCCAGGAACAATTCCTTGCTCGGCCAGCTCATATGTACCATTAAGAACTGGTACTCGCTCTAAATCAATTTCAAAACTAACATCACTTCCGCGAGCCATCTCACTCGCATGACCAAGTAAGCCAAATCCTGTTACATCTGTTACGGCATGAGGAGTGAAATCCTTCAATCGTTCACAAGCCTGTTTGTTCAACTCCGCCATAAGCAGGGTAACCGTTTCCTCTTGTTCCTTTGTTACAACAGCCCGCTTAATTCCAGTAGTCATAATGCCAACACCAATGGGTTTTGTCAAGACAAGCACATCACCAGGCTTTGCACCAATGTTTTTCCAAATTTTATTTGGTTCAACGATACCAGTCACTGAAAGTCCAAATTTAGGCTCTTGATCATCAATGGAGTGACCTCCGATCGTTAAGGCACCAGCCTCAACTACCTTATCACTCGCACCTTTTAAGATCTCAGATAAAATTTCAGCTCCCAGCTTTTTGACAGGGTAACCAACAATATTTAATGCCGTTTTCGGTGTTCCACCCATTGCGTACACATCACTCAACGCATTAGCTGCTGCAATTTGACCAAACATATATGGGTCATCCACAATTGGTGTAAAATAATCAATTGTTTGAATGATGGCTAAAGAATCGGTTAACTGGTACACCCCTGCATCGTCAGACGTTTCGTGTCCCACTAATAGCTCTGGTGTTCTTTTTTGTTCAGGTAAAAGGCGCAAAACTTGCGCTAAGTCCTCAGGACCAATTTTACAGCCTCAACCAGCCTTTGTAGAAAGGGAAGTTAGTCTTACTTTTTCTAACTCGCTCATCATCACTCACCTCCAAGAAATAGTATACAACCTATACGAAGGAAAATCACTTTTTTGGTAGTTTCTCGACACAAACATTAAAGGAATTTCGTGACCTTGCGAAAACTAGTAACTCTGTAATAAAATAGTATTATCACAAATAAATGAAAGTTTTGTGAAATCTTTCTGCAGAAAATGGAGGAAGCTACGATGTCTTTTGAGGTAAAAGTTGAATTTTGCATGATGTGAAACTACGCACCAAAAGCCGCGAGTTTCGCGGAAGACCTGTTTAACCATTTCCGTAAGGACATTACGAAACTAGAGCTCATACCTGCTTCAGGTGGGGTATTCGAAGTTACGGTAAATGGAGAAAAGATGTATTCTAAAGCTGAAACGGGCGTATTTCCAAAAAGCCCAGATATTATCGCAAAAATGGAAAGCTAAATATAGCAACAAAGCCGTCTTGTAAAAGACGGCTTTTCATTTTTATAAATAAGAGAGGCTACCTCTTTATCTCTATTAGACGGTCTACCGGCGCTAACGTTTTTTCCTTATCAATAGAAATCTCTAGTACTTGATCAATTTGGTACGCACCAACCTCATGTTCTCTCACATCAAATGGCCAATCCACCTTTCTTGATCGAAGCTTTCCGCCACAATTGACAGAAATAATAACCGTATTCTCCTGAAGGGCAACGGTTGTTTCAGTGGATTGTTCAGGTATATCTGCTTCGATAATAAACTGAGTCCCTGATTCAAATATATCTAATCGAAAGGCAGTTTCGTCCAAAAAGGTTGTAAGCGGGTCCAAAAATAAGGCTTCTAACCATTTGTCGATCGACTGGGAGTCAGAATTCTTTTTTGAAGATGTCATCGCTGTGTTCCTCTCATGTATTTGATAACTGTTATTATCGTATGAGAATTTTTTCTATCGGTGAAACATGTTATACTAAACAGGCAAAATAAGGGCTGGAGGGTTACTTTTGAAAGAGTTTGTACGATATATACCACCGATTCACGAGCTTCAAAAAGACGCTCGTTTTTCTACACTCACACAAACATACAGAATTGATACAAACGAAATGAGTTCTATTTTAAAAAATGTCGTCAGTACCATTCGCGAGCAATTACTATCTGCTTGCTGGGAAGGGGAATTACCGGGATCTCAACCATTTATAGATGAGCTCTTTCAAAAAATAGAATATGAATTAAAACACGTTTATCAATATACGATTAAAAGAGTCATTAATGCCACTGGAACCATTTTACATACAAATCTTGGCAGAGCTCGCCTCAGCCAAAACGCTATGGATCATGTCATTCAAGCCGCCCAAAACTACTCCAACCTCGAATACAAGTTAGCAGAAGGAGAAAGAGGCTCACGACATGCTCATGTAGAGGAGCTTATTAAACGATTAACTGGTGCAGAAGCGGCAATGGTCGTTAATAACAACGCAGCAGCGGTTTTTCTCATTCTCCGAGCGCTAGCATTTCAAAAAGAAGTGATCGTATCAAGAGGGCAACTGGTTGAAATAGGTGGTTCCTTCCGTATTTCTTCTATTATGGAAGAGAGTGGGGCAAAGCTAGTAGAAGTAGGAACGACAAACAAAACCCATTTGTATGATTTTGAAAAAGCTATTAGTGAAGACACAGCGATGATTATGAAGGTACATACAAGTAATTTTAAAGTGATTGGATTTACAAAGTCAGTTGAAACATCCGATTTGGTGGATTTAGCAAAACGTCATACGTCTGTTATTTTTTACGAGGATTTAGGTAGCGGTGCACTATACGACTATAGTCAGCATGGGATAGGGGAAGAACCCGTTGTTTCTGATGTTCTTAATCAAGGGGTAGACATTGTCTCTTTTAGTGGGGATAAGCTTCTTGGTGGACCACAAGCAGGGGTAATTGCTGGTAAAAAGATATTAATCGATCAATTGAAAAAACATCAACTTGCTCGTGTGCTGCGTGTAGATAAGATGACACTAGCAGCCCTTGAGGGGACTTTACTTGATTATAGTAAAGGGACCACAGCAATTCAAACCATTCCAGTGGTCCGAGATTTACTTGCCACAAAAAAGATGTTACAAATACGAACCAATCAGTTTATCGACCGGCTAACACAACAATCAAGTGGCTTTACAGTGACAAGCAAGGAGTCAACTAGCCAAGTAGGTGGAGGAACAATGCCAGACGTGGAGCTTCCTACTGTTGTTGTTCATATCAAAAGTGAGTCCATGTCCGTAGAAACACTAGCTTACCGTCTAAGAACAGAAAATACCCCTCCTATTGTGGCACGTATTCAAAAGGAAGAACTATTACTGGATTTACGAACGGTGACAGTAGAAGAAGAAGATATTATAATTGATGCGCTAGTATCCATAGATAGGATGATGTCAAAAGAGCTGTAGGGAGAGTAACCTACAGCTCTTTATTTTTTTACATATCATGTCCTGAGTTATGCTTTTGTCTCGTATGGTTACGGTTTTTCACCTTTTTTGAACCGCTAAGTGGCTCTGGTTGGCTGCCGTTGTTGTGACCTTTTGGTGCATTTTTACGCATGTCTTTTCCGTCATTTTTGTTCATTTTCATCCCTCCTATTGATAGGATGGAATGCGCAAGATTTTTTATACCGAATATTTTTATCGTTACCTGCACAATTTAACCTCAAGCAAATAAAGAAAGGAGAGGCTTACATGCCTTATAAAGAGGATAAACAACATGCATTTTTAGCTGCACAGCAAGGCGTAAATGAAGCGCAGGAGCTGTATAACGATATTGTTCAAGACAGTGCTAGCTATGGACATCAGTTAAAGCACTTGAAAAAAGAAGTAAACGAAGCATATGCACAAATAGAAAATGCACTTGAGGTGGCGTCTGAAACCCAAAGAGCGCAGCTGGAAAGATTTCAACAAGATTTACAATCGATTGTCTCAGAAGTAAATATGACTGAGTAAAATAGATAAGCTGACTCGAGATGATCGAGTCAGCTTTTTTCCACTACTGATTTTTCTTTCTCTTTTTATTATTTTTCTTTTGCATTTCCGTTAATGGTTCGTTTGAAAATTCCTCATTATAACCAGCACCAGCTCCTTGAGCGCTAGCCGCGTTCGTGGTTGGGATTACATGGTTTGCCTTTCTTTTTGCCATTTCTATCACCTCCACTGATATTTTCACCCAAACGATATGGATAATACCAATAACGCTTTCATAAATCCTAGAGTTGTAAATAAGGACACTATTTTTCCACCATAGCTTTACCTCAAACCTTTTTACTTCAAATAAAAAGAACCACATCAATGAACTCAAGATTTTAATGATACAAAACAGGGGAATAGAAAATAACATAAGTTCAACTTATCAAAAACAATAACTTACTTGTTATTTACTTATATAAAAGGTTGTATTAAGATAATATTGAAAGAAAAGTTTGAAGAAAATTCATTTTATTCACTTTTCGACTATCAAACTATTGGTATATGAACATTGTAATGGGGGTAATTCATATGTCTAATCAAGATGTATTCCAATCCCGTAAGTCCTTTGAAATCGACGGGAAGCGCTATCACTACTATCATTTGGGAGCTTTAGAAGAAGCAGGAATTGGAAAAGTTTCTAACCTGCCATACTCTATTAAAGTATTGCTAGAGTCAGTTCTTCGTCAGTATGATGGCCGTGTTATTACAAAAGAGCATGTTGAAAACTTAGCAAAATGGGGAACAAGTGAAGTAAAAGAAGTAGATGTACCTTTCAAGCCTTCACGTGTTATTCTTCAAGACTTCACTGGTGTACCAGCAGTTGTTGACTTAGCCTCTTTAAGAAAAGCAATGGCTGATCTAGGTGGAGATCCTAACAAGATTAACCCTGAAAAACCAGTTGACCTAGTAATTGACCACTCTGTACAGGTTGATAAATATGGTACAGCTGACGCACTTCAAGCTAATATGGATCTTGAATTTGAACGTAACACAGAGCGTTATCAGTTCCTTAGCTGGGCTCAAAAAGCATTTGATAACTATCGTGCAGTTCCACCAGCTACAGGTATCGTTCACCAAGTAAACCTTGAGTTTTTAGCAGGGGTAGTATTAACTACAGAAAATGCTGATGGTGAAATTGAAGCGTTCCCAGATACATTAGTTGGAACAGATTCACACACTACGATGATCAACGGTATCGGTGTTCTTGGATGGGGTGTAGGTGGTATTGAAGCAGAAGCAGGAATGCTTGGTCAGCCTTCATACTTCCCAGTTCCTGAAGTAGTTGGGGTTAAATTAATTGGGGAACTTCCAAACGGTTCAACAGCTACTGACCTTGCCCTAAAAGTAACACAAGTTCTTCGAAAGCAAGGCGTAGTTAACAAGTTCGTTGAATTCTTTGGACCAGGTGTGGTTTCTCTACCATTAGCTGACCGTGCAACGGTTGCTAATATGGCTCCTGAGTACGGCGCAACTTGTGGTTTCTTCCCAGTAGATGGAGAAGCACTAGAATATATGCGTTTAACTGGACGTTCTGAAGAGCAAATCAAGCTTGTTGAAACATATTGCCAAGAAAACGGTTTATTCTTCGATCCAGAATTAAACCCTGTTTATACAGATGTAGTTGAAATTAATCTTGCTGACATTGAAGCGAACCTTTCTGGTCCAAAGCGTCCACAAGACTTAATTCCACTATCTCAAATGAAGAAAGAATTCAACCAAGCGATTACTGCTCCTCAAGGTAACCAAGGCTTCGGTTTAACGGAGTCTGAAAAAGACAAAGAAGTAACGGTTACTTTCGACAATGGCGACACTACTGTTATGAAGACGGGCGCTGTGGCAATCGCGGCGATTACGAGCTGTACAAATACTTCTAACCCATACGTATTAGTAGGGGCTGGCTTAGTGGCGAAAAAAGCAGTTGAGCTTGGTATGGAAGTACCTAAATTCGTTAAAACATCTTTAGCACCTGGATCAAAGGTTGTAACAGGTTATCTTTCAGATTCTGGCTTACTTCCTTATCTTGATCAATTAGGCTTCAACCTAGTAGGGTACGGATGTACAACATGTATCGGTAACTCTGGACCTCTTAAGGATGAAATCGAAAAAGCAGTGGCAGAAAATGATCTTCTAATCACATCAGTTCTTTCTGGTAACCGTAACTTTGAAGGACGTATTCATCCACTTGTAAAAGGTAACTACTTAGCTTCACCACCACTAGTTGTTGCATATGCACTTGCTGGTACAGTAGATATCGATCTTCAAAACGAGGCAATTGGAAAAGATCGTAACGGAAACGATGTATTCTTTAAGGACATTTGGCCAACTACTGCTGAAGTAAATGAAGTAGTAAAACAAACCGTTACACCTGAGCTATTCAGAAGAGAATATGAGAATGTCTTTGATGACAATGCTCGTTGGAATGAAATCCAAACTAGTAATGACTCTCTATATACGTTTGATGATACTTCAACTTATATCCAGAACCCTCCATTCTTCGAAGGCTTAAAGCCAGATCCAGAAGAAGTTACACCTTTATCTGGATTAAAGGTAGTTGCGAAGTTTGGTGATTCTGTAACAACTGACCATATTTCTCCTGCTGGTGCTATTGGTAAAAATACACCTGCTGGAAAATACCTACTTGAAAACGGAGTGGAAATTCGTGATTTCAACTCTTACGGATCTCGTCGTGGTAACCACGAAGTAATGATGCGTGGAACATTCGCAAATATCCGTATCCGTAACCAAGTGGCTCCTGGCACAGAAGGTGGATTTACAACTTACTGGCCAACTGGCGAAGTAACATCTATCTATGATGCATGTATGAAGTATAAGCAAGATGGAACAGGCCTAATTGTTCTAGCAGGTAAGGACTACGGAATGGGTTCTTCACGTGACTGGGCAGCAAAAGGTACAAACCTTCTTGGAATCAAAACCGTTTTAGCTGAAAGCTTTGAGCGTATTCACCGTTCAAACCTTGTATTAATGGGTGTTCTTCCACTTCAATTCAAAGATGGAGAAAACGCTGATACACTTGGCCTAACTGGTAAAGAAACAATCGACGTTCAAGTGGATGAAAATGTAAGACCACGTGACCTATTAAAGGTTACAGCTACTGCTGAAGACGGAAGCAAGAAAGAATTTGAAGTTCTCGTTCGATTCGACTCAGAAGTAGAAATCGATTACTACCGTCACGGTGGAATTCTACCAATGGTTCTTCGTGAAAAATTACAAAACTAATTACTCAAACCGTGTGGCATTTAGCTACACGGTTTTTTTATAAAAAATAGTTGCTCAAATACAGAATATTGTTAAAATATAATAGCAACCAATTACAACATTATGAGGAGCAAGAGATGACTACTAACTTTATTCAATCCGTTACTTTTGACGACCAAGGTCGATTGCATATTCTAGATCAAACGAAACTTCCCCATATTACTGAGTTTATTGAAATTGAAACCGTTGAAGACACATGGGATGCCATTAAACAACTAAAGGTTAGAGGAGCACCAGCGATCGGGATCGCTGCAGCATACGGACTCGTGTTAGCGGTAAAGGATGCACCGGAAGACAGCTTTGATGAGTTTTATCAAGTTTTTAAAAAGCATCTTGATTACTTAGCTTCATCTAGACCAACCGCAGTGAATCTTTTCTGGGCATTAAATCGTTTGGACGAGCTTGTGAAACAACAGCAAACTCAACCAATCAGCGATATCAAAGCCTCTTTAATAAGAGAAGCACATGAAATCCGAAATGAGGATGAAGAACTATGTCGTGCGATCGGTGAGCATGCCTTAACTCTTCTTGAAGATGGAATGACGGTTCTTACACACTGTAACGCAGGTGGAATTGCGACAGCGAAATATGGTACAGCCCTTGCACCAATCTACTTAGCTAAGGAAAAAGGGATGGATATTAAAGTATTCGCAGATGAAACAAGACCGCTCCTTCAAGGTGCACGTTTAACCACTTGGGAATTAATGCAGGCTGGAGTAGATGTAACACTGATTGCTGATAACATGGCAGCGATGGTCATGAAAAAGGGAATGGTACAAGCAGTCATTGTTGGATGTGACCGTGTAGCTGCCAACGGAGATGCAGCTAATAAAATCGGAACTTACGGAGTGGCTTTGTTAGCAAAAGCTCACAATATTCCTTTTTATGTTGCAGCACCAACGCCAACGATTGATATAGATACACCAACAGGAGAAGATATTCCGATTGAAGAACGTGGTTCAGAAGAAATTACTCAAGCGTTCGGGATTGAAACAGCTCCTCAAGGCGTGAATGTATTTAATCCAGCATTTGACGTAACACCACATGATCTCATCACTGCAATTATTACCGAAAAAGGCGTCATTAAAGGGAATTATAGTGAGGAATTAAAGAAATTATTTAATTAGTTTGCGTAAAGAGAGCTCCTGTAGCTCTCTTTTTTTATACTTGTCAGGGTATAATAGTAGAAAATAAAGAAGCAAGGAGTTACTCATGGAGACAATAGTTTTAGGTCCGCTACTTATCCCATACAAATGGCTGTATTTCATATTAGCGGGTATAACTACATACATTACGGTAAAAATTACTTTAAAAGAGAACAAGTCTTTCTTCAAAATGTTTATGGATGAATTAACGAATGCTTTATTTTTATGGTTTCTCTTTTATAAATTTAGCATCGTCCTTTTTCGCCCAAGTATTCTATTCGAAAGGCCAATAGAAATTCTTTATTTTACAGGCGGTTCTAAGGGGCTTCTATTGGGGACTTTCGTTGCTGTATTATTTTTTATCAGAAAGGCTTATAAAAACAAGTGGAGTGTTCCTTTAACAATACATGCTGCAGTTTATACTCTGCTCACATTCATTATTTCTTATTGGATCATCCACACGCTTTTTGCAATATTTTTAAATCAATAATCTACATGGAGGGACATCATGCTTAAAAAAGTAACGTTAGCGGTCTTCCTATTAACATTAATGACGATTACTCTTACTCATTCAATGGCGGAAGCAGCCCCAGACAATCTCCCAGGTTTAAAGGTAGGGGAGAAAGCTCCTGATTTTGAGCTAAAGACCCTCGACGGAAAGATGGTTAAGTTATCGGATTATCGTGGAAAAAAAGTGATTCTCAACTTTTGGGCAACTTGGTGTCCTCCTTGTAAAGCCGAAATGCCTGATATTCAAAAGTACTACAATGAAGCTGATGACAACGTAGAAATATTAGCGGTCAATATTGACCCTCAGTACGATGTAAAGAAGTTTGTACGTGAAGCCAATGTCACATTTCCCGTTTTATTAGACAGCAACGATGAAGTGAATACCATGTATAGAATTCTTACCATTCCCACTACTTATTTTATCGATGGAGAAGGAATTATACGTAGCAAGTATTTAAGTGTCATGACAATCGAGATCATTCGCGAGCATATCAAAAACATGTAATCTGCCTTTTAAGAGGCAGATTTTATTTTGCAAAGGCTTGCACTTTATTAAATTTTCAAAAAG
>NZ_JAKFCQ010000160.1:0-1778 GCF_036676585.1 Robertmurraya sp. | reverse complement strand
TCGGAAATAGATTATTTGTACTTAAAAATTAATTAATTAGTGCTTGTAACAGAGCCGGAATCCTCCCACCACGATTAATCATTTTCTCCGAACCAAAAGGATTCACACCCATAACGGGTGCTCGTCCTAGCAGTCCGCCAAACTCCACCATTTCTCCCTCTTGTTTCCCTGGGACTGGGATACCGTAAACAAAGGAAAAGGAAAGGTATTCAAATGGATTATATTGCTATAAAATGTGAAGCCTTAGAACAATAAGAAAAAATGGTCACAAAGGGTAACAACTAAAAGCAGATGTTGATGTGACCTTTAAATACAGTCATATCAAGGGATAGAGTGAAAGGTAACAATAGTCACAATCAGAGAACTAGTGAAAAAGTCTTTAAATCAGTTTGTTAATGAAAAGGTAAATGATAAGTTACAAAAAGCCTTAAACTCGTCTCCTGATAATATCGAGAATACCGTGTTAAATGCAACAAATGAAGTTGAGAAAGAAAAAGAGAGTATTGAATTAAGTAATAATGATACTAGGTCACTTGAAGGTGCCATACATACAACAGAAGAGGAAATAGAAGGCTATGTATTGATAAAGATGATTCTTAGAGAGGAAATAGACCCTGCGAGAGTCTTTTATAGAGATAACAAGAGTTACTTTAATGGGTTTGTAGATTAAGTTTTAACAGTACAAATAAGTATATCCAATTAAACGATGTTAACAGAACATATATTAAAATTGATTCAGTGAATAATATACTTAACTATAAAGAAGAAATACTCGAGGTAGCTAGGCAATTTGATAAAGCTACAGTTAAATAAATTAAAGAAAGCTATTTGATATATTCAACCGCACAGTGTGTTCCACTCGTGCGTTTTTTATTTTGTAAAAAAATGAAATCTAGAAAGGTTCTCTATTTTTTATCCAAACATTCACTTACAAACAATAGACCAACTAGTTTATAATAAAAGGATGTCCAAATAGGATAGAAGTAGGAGTTTGACACGAAGTAGGGTAAGTAGGTGAATACTATAGATATCATTGAAACAAGGGTGAGAGGTTTTATTGAAGATATTCAACACCCTAAACAAAAAAAGAAGATTAATATTAACGATTTAGAGCTTCAATTGCGTAAGCTGATGGATGATTATTTTGATATGGACGGATATTCGTTGTTCTATCGTTCCATTGAACTTTTGCAAGCAGAAGGACAATTGATTCCTATTCAAAATAATCAATATAATGGAAGAACACCAGCGCTCCCCTTATATTATTGGGTGAATATAAAAATTCAGTCTACCAAGTGGGATCGTTTAGAGATGATGAAATTAAGTGATCAGTTTGACTTTTCCTATTATGAACGTCATCCTGAATGGCAAACGGTAGAGGAATGGAATCGAATCCAGAATGTTTATACTTTTCTCCAAAGCAATCAGGAACGGGAAATCGTTTCATTCGAAGAAAGAAGCTTGGAGTTGTTTGGTCATGAAAAATTTTTACTAGATGGTGACAGTTTCCCCGAAGGCAAGGGCTTTTTAGATAGAATTGGAGTATTGGAAGAGCAGCTGAAAATGGTAAGCTATGGGGAGCCTTTTGTATTTTGGATGAAACAAGGAAAAGAAATAAAAGATATTCAGAGGGTACTCATTGTTGAAAATCTATCTTTCTTTCATACTTCCATTAAATTATTGGAAGCCAATGTACTGGATTATGAACCTGAACTAATTATTTATGGGGAAGGGACAAAAATTGAACGTAGTTTTTCCTTTTTCTTTCGAATGTTTCC
>NZ_JAKFCQ010000159.1:0-3930 GCF_036676585.1 Robertmurraya sp. | reverse complement strand
GAAAGGGTACCGAATGAAGCCCAATGGTCTAAAGAGATTGATTTAGCAGAGAAGCTTTTGATTTATGTTCATAAACCAGCCTATAATTCTAAGAATCTAAATAATATACCTGATAAGGAATTACAAGACATACATATATTAAATTGGGGATCGTATCGTGACTTGCTCCCTGAACTTTCAGGGTTAAGGTGGACTACTAAATTAGACAGCCTAAATTATGAAGTTTACAGTTTAGAAAAAGTTTAGGTTTTTCAAAAAGTCAGTACATAAATAGGAATATATTGAATGTACTTTTAGATAATCTGATATTTTTGGTGCTGAAATGCTTCCGGAGCCTGACCCCTGTGTACTAAAGCTTTACATCACTCGGGGTCAGGCCCTAAATCTGGAAATGGTCTACTTTTGTAATTTATATTTTTTTATTTTTAGATATAGCGTATTTCGACTGATTTGTAGGATGCTAGCCGCTTTCGAAATATTCCATTCTACAGAATGTAATGTATGTAGGATGGCCATTTTTTCATTGTTTGTCAGTGAAAGTGGAGTGTTGACTTCAGAAGTTCCATGAGAAGGTTGACGTTCAAACTCATCTTCAAAATGTAAATCCTCACCATTAATTTGATGATCTTCTGCAAAAAACGATGCTTGCATAAGAACACTTTTAAGCTCTCGTATATTACCTGGCCAATGGTAGGAAAGTAGCTTTTGCTTCGCATCCTCCGATAAACCAATAGAGGGGGTATCTAGCTTTGTTATTAAATGTTCGGCCAGCTCAATGATGTCCGTTCTATCTCGTAGGGGAGGGAGGGTAATAAAAATTCCTCTCAACCGATAGTATAAATCCTCTCTAAATCTTCCTGCTAGTACTTCCTCGCGCAAATTTTTATTTGTTGCAGCTATTACTCTTGTGTCGATGACTTTAACTGAATCTCCACCAATTCGGGTTACTGTTTTTTCTTGTAACACGCGAAGTAAGGCTGCTTGTGCCTTCAAAGACATATCCCCAATTTCATCTAAGAATATCGTTCCACCGTCAGCTGCTTCAAATTTACCAGGAGCTCCTTCCCGCCTTGCCCCTGTAAAAGCACCACGTTCATAGCCAAATAATTCACTTTCAATCAAACTATCAGGGATGGCACTGCAATTAATCGCAATGAATGGTTTTATTTTCCGTGTGCCAGATGTATGTAAGGATTGGGCGATTAATTCCTTGCCTGTTCCGCTTTCTCCATAAATGATGATAGGATACTCGGATAGGGAAGCTTTCTTAACCATTTTTCTTATATTTTCTATTTTTGCACATGAGCCAAAAATATCAGATAGTGTATAAAGCCTTTTGTCCTGGGAGGATTTATGGTTATTACTATGTAAGGAAACAACAGAACGAAAAACTTTATTTGAATAATCGTCGATGATATCGATCGAATATCCACCTTTCATATGAAACTCTTGTCCAATACAATCCCTTCCTAATAATGCTTGAGCGGGTTTATTTGCACGAATAATTCTTCTTTCATGATCGAGTGTGAGATGTGGGGTTGAACTCAAGTTTGCTGTAATTCCCAATTCTTTTAAGGCTAGTTGCTTTTCTCGGTTTACATGATCCATGAGTAATCGATTTTGCACAGCTTCTACAATCATACTTGCTAACGAAACCATCGAAGGATGAAATAACTCTTTCCTAGCACTAATATTAACTGCTCCAATAAATTGACCACTTGGAGAAAATATGGGGCTTGCAGCACATGTGAGAAAGTGATTTTTAACATGGAAATGGTGTTCTGCGTGGGTGATAATGTTTTTTTTCTCATAAATGGCAAGTCCAATTGCATTGGTACCTTTCACTTTCTCTGACCAATTAGAGCCAATTGAAAAATAGTCATAGGATTCATCCATATCGAGATTACCTATTTTATGAATGATTGTTCCATTACCATCAGCGATCACTGTCACAAGTCCACTTGAATGAATGGTAGGATAAAGCTTATCTAAAACGGCCGTAGTATGTTTGATCAAATACTCATTCTCTGTTAGAACCTCTTTTAATTTCTTGCCCGTAATTTTAATCTCCTGAATGGGGCCGGTGGGTGAAAGTCCGAACCTTTGACACCGCTTCCAAGAAAGATCAATAATGTTCCTTTGATTGAAAAGATTAACGGATGACATGAATATTCCTATCCCCCTTAAATTCTTTCAGAGCCATTTTACAAGTTAAAACAGTACTTTATATTTATTATACTATTATTCCAATATTTTGAAAGTAATGAATATTTTATTTCGCTTATGTATCAAAATAGGACAGTCACTGTTCAAGTACTGAACAGCATGTTTATTTTTCATTTTAAAAAAGCCCCATTTTAAAGGGAATGAAGATTGGCACGATAATTGCATCAATATAAATTGTCTGTTTCATATTCATTTTTATGGAGGGGGAAAAAAGATGGCAGGTAATAGAGCTGTAGCTTACATGGGTCCAGGTAAAGTAGAGGTAGTGGATATTGGTTATCCAGATTTAGTTTTAAGAGATGGTCCTGGAGTAAATCCTTTAAACGTAGGACGTAAATGTGAGCACGGTGTTATCTTGAAGGTAGTAACAACAAATATTTGTGGAAGTGACCAACATATGGTGAGAGGGAGAACGACTGCTCCCGCAGGACTTGTGCTTGGGCATGAAATAACGGGAGAAGTCATTGAAGTTGGTCGTGATGTGGAATTTATCAAAAAAGGGGATCTGGTGTCTGTCCCGTTTAATATTGCGTGTGGACGATGCAGAAGCTGTAAAGAGCGCAACACACATATATGTGAAAATGTAAATCCTGATCGTCCTGGTTCAGCGTATGGTTATGTAGATATGGGAGGCTGGGTAGGAGGTCAGTCTGAATATGTAATGGTACCCTATGCTGATTTCCAATTATTGAAATTTCCAGATAAAGATCAAGCGATGGAAAAAATTAGAGATTTAACGATGCTATCTGATATTTTTCCAACAGGTTATCATGGGGCAGTGAGCGCAGGTGTTAAGCCAGGAGCTACTGTATATATTGCGGGAGCAGGTCCTGTTGGGCTAGCAGCTGCCCATTCGGCACAACTATTAGGTGCTGCTGCCGTTATTGTAGGGGACTTAAATGAAGAAAGGCTTGCCCAAGCAAGAAGCTTTGGTTGTGAAACAGTCAATCTACGTAATCACCCTGATTTGGGAGAGCAAATTGATCAAATTCTAGGCAGTCCTGAGGTTGACTGTGCAGTAGATTGCGTAGGCTTTGAAGCATCTGCACATGGTGCAAATGCGACAGAAGCGCCGGCTACTGTTTTAAATTCCATTATGCAGGTCACTCGTGCTGGGGGACGACTGGGGATTCCAGGTCTATATGTAACAGGAGATCCAGGTGGAGTTGATGAGGATGCAAAAATTGGTACATTGAGAGTTCGTTTAGGATTAGGGTGGGCGAAAGCACATACATTTGTTACAGGTCAAACACCAGTCATGCAATACCACCGTGACTTAATGCAAGCGATCTTAAGTGGAAAAGCACAGATTGCAAAAGCGGTTAATGCAACGGTCATATCCTTAGATGAAGCGCCAAGGGGCTATGCAGAGTTTGATAAAGGGGCTTCAAGAAAATATGTAATTGACCCTCATGGACTTGTAAAATAATGGTGGCTGCTGATGGAGACACCCAGCCTGTTCAAACGATGTTTTGGTGAAGGTATCGGTACTGCTTTATTAGTTCTTATTGGTCCTGGCACAGCCGCTTTTAATGGAATGATTACGGCTAATAACAACGAGTCTACAACATTGGCTGATATTGGAGTTATAAGCTTTGCCTTCGCGATTATTGTTATGGCAATGATCTATTCAATAGGAAGATTAACGGGTTGTCACATTAACCCAGCTGTCACAATCGCACTAGCTTCAACAGGTCATTTTCC
>NZ_JAKFCQ010000158.1:0-16090 GCF_036676585.1 Robertmurraya sp. | reverse complement strand
ATAAAAGTGAAAAGCTATAATAGATATTCCTCCGAATATCAGCACGTATCCTGACCAATGAGGTGATTAGAGATGAGTTTTAGAGATCATTTGGATCAACATTCTCAACTTTTTTGTCACACGTGGACGAGACGAAAGCATGCTAGTAGTTCTCAAGTGAATGGAGAGACTAGAAAGTCGCAGGCAGAAATAATTCTGGCTAAGAATGCAAAGGCTCATCGCTGGTAAGGAATAGTTTGATGATATGAGGAAAAAGGAATAGTGGTTAGTGTTGCTAACCAAAAGAGGGAGAGCCGTTTAGGTTCTCTCTCTTTACATTTGGAAAGAGTGTATCAAAAATAACCCATCCCCGGGGAAAGGGATGGGTCACTATTATGAATGGGAGATAGGGGAATCTCCTAATGGAAAACACTCTTGGATTTAACGGTTATACACCTTTGAATGCTTCACGGTAAATTTCTGCTAATTCTGTTACTAGCGGTAATTTAGGGTTAGCTGTTGTACATTGATCTTCAAAGGCACGCTCAGCAAGGTAATCAACTTTTGCTTCAAATGCTTCTTTTGTTACTCCGTTAGCTTCAATACTCATAGGGATTTCTAGCTCTTTAGCAAGCTTGATAACCGCTTGGATTAAGCTTTCAACACCCTCTTCAGTTGTACGAGCAGGAAGACCTAATGTTCTTGCAATTTCAGCATAACGCTGGTCAGCGATAAAGTTCTCGTATTTAGGGAATGCAGCAAACTTTGTTGGTTTTGTTGCATTATAACGAATAACATGTGGCATTAGGATTGTGTTAGAGCGTCCGTGAGCAATGTGGAATTCCGCACCAAGCTTATGCGCCAAACTGTGGTTAATTCCTAGGAATGCGTTAGCAAATGCCATACCTGCAATTGTTGAAGCATTATGCATTTTTTCACGTGCTACTGCATCGCTACCATCACGGTATGCTTTTGGTAGATATTCGAATACAAGTTGAATAGCTTTCATTGCTAAGCCATCAGTATAGTCGTTAGCCATAATAGATACATAAGCTTCGAACGCATGAGTTAATACGTCCATACCTGTATCAGCAGTAATTACTTTAGGAACCGTCATGACAAACTGTGGATCAATAATTGCTACATCTGGTGTTAATTCGTAATCAGCTAATGGATACTTAATGTTGTTTAATTTATCTGTGATAACAGAGAAAGATGTTACTTCAGATCCTGTTCCAGATGTTGTTGGAATCGCAACGAACTGAGTTTTTTCACCAAGCTTAGGATATTTCACCACACGCTTACGAATATCTAAGAATTTTTGTTTTAATCCAAAGAAGTCTGCATCTGGGTGTTCGTAGAATAACCACATACCTTTCGCTGCATCCATTGCAGATCCTCCACCAAGTGCAATAATCACATCTGGTTGGAATGCTGCCATTGCTTCAGCACCCTTCATAACTGTATCGATTGATGGATCTGGCTCAACTGCAGAGAATACCTCAACATGAACTAAGTCAGGGCGTTGACGAAGGTAACGAGTAACCACATCTACATACCCAAGCTTCACCATACCAGGGTCAGTTACGATAAATGCTCTTGAAATATTAGGCATTTTAGCTAGGTATTGAGTAGAATTCTTTTCGAAATAGATTTTAGGTGGAACCTTAAACCATTGCATATTATTATTCCTCTTCGCTAACTTTTTAATATTTACAAGATGGATAGCTCCTACGTTTTGAGATACAGAGTTACCACCGAATGTACCGCAACCAAGTGTTAATGATGGCATAAATGCGTTATAGATGTCGCCAATTGCACCTTGTGAAGAAGGTGCATTAACGATGATACGACCAGCCTTCATACGAAGTCCAAATTCCTTCATTACTTCTTCATTTGTTGAGTGAAGAACAGCTGAGTGACCAAGTCCACCGAATTCTAGCATTTCTTCAGCACGTGTTAAACCTTCTTCTAAGCTGTTTACCTTAAAGCAAGCAAGTACAGGGCTTAGTTTTTCACGAGAAAGTGGAGATTCAGGTCCAACTGTCTTAAGTTCAGCAATAAGAATCTTTGTATCTTCAGGCACTTCTACTCCAGCAAGCTTTGCAATTTTAGCAGCAGGCATTCCTACGATAGTTGGGTTAACTGCACAAGTATTTTCATTAATAACCAGTGCCTCAACCTTTTTCTTTTCTGCATCGTTTAGGAAATAGCACTTATTAGAAATTAGTTCTTTCTTCACTTCATTGTAGATTTCTTTATCAATAATAACAGCTTGTTCAGATGCACAAATCATACCATTATCGAATGTTTTAGATAAGATTAAGTCGTTTACTGCACGCTTAATTTTTGCTGACTTTTCGATATAACAAGGAACGTTACCAGCACCAACACCTAGAGCAGGCTTACCAGAGCTATAAGCGGATTTAACCATTCCAGGTCCACCAGTTGCTAAAATAAGTGAAATTCCAGGGTGCTTCATTAATGCTTGAGTAGCTGCTACAGATGGCTTTTCAACCCACTGGATACAGTTTTCAGGAGCACCAGCTTTAATCGCTGCATCACGTACGACACGCGCTGCTTCACTGCTACATTTTTGTGCAGATGGATGGAAAGCAAAGATGATTGGGTTTCTTGTTTTGATAGCAATTAATGATTTGAACATTGTAGTTGATGTTGGGTTGGTTACAGGTGTTACCCCAGCAACCACTCCAACTGGATCAGCGATTGTATAAACACCTTCATATTGGTTGTCATCGATAATTCCAACTGTTTTGTTATTCTTAATATTGTTGTAAACATACTCTGTTGCAAATATGTTTTTAATCATTTTATCTTCAAATACTCCGCGGCCTGTTTCTTCTACCGCTAATTTCGCTAGAGGCATATGTTGGTCAAGTCCAGCAAGAGCCATTTCTTTTACAATGTCATCAATCATTTCTTGTGTGAAACCTTGGAATTCTTTCAACGCTTTTTGACCTTTTGCAACTAACTCATCAATCATTTTTGCTACTTCTTGATTTTCAGTTAGTACTTTTTCTTCAACTGCCATGTTAAAGACCTCCGTTTAAACAATTTAGTTTGTGAAATATTTCACATTCATTGGTAAAAAAATTTAACTTGCAGTATTGCAAGATGTATAGGTAAACGCCTAAATGGGCGTTACGCGCAAACGGGATTTCTAGGGATCTTCTCGAAAGAAATATCTGAAATATATTTAGAACAGCTCTTAACGATGACTACGTAGTTAACTGTCCAAATGAATGCTGGAATGCTCTCATTTTCTCTAAACATCATTGACTCAAATTCATCTTCGATTACTTCCTCAAAAACTTCTAGTGTATAAGTCTCAGTGTCTGTAGAAAAGTTCTTCCATTCGCATACCATCATGTTTATCACCCCTAATGTTTTTCTTGAATTAAATATAACATATAAAAACAATAATAATTTGTGAAATATTGAACAAAGTATGAACAATGATTTTTATCCTTACAACGATAAAAAAAGACTGTAATTACAGGGATTCTTAGTGCAGGTTTATAAAACACACATCATTTATTGAAAACGCTTACAATAAAAACGGTATATTAGTATAATTTTATTCAGATGAGGTTTTTGTTAAAAGAGAAAGTCAGCGACATTTGTCACTGACTTTCTCTTCTATTAATATTATTCTCCTAAGTAGGCAGTCAACATCCAAATATGTGTGTCTAGGGACTCGATAAGTCCTGTTGCCATATCGTTAGTGATGATGTCATGGTTTTCTTCAGCTAGATTAGCTAATGAAGCGAGTTCATCCTTCATTTGTTTGTAGTCTGCAACGAGAGCAGCAACCATTTCGCTAGCTTTAGTTTCATTATTCGTCTCAAGCAGTGTAGCTGTTTCTAAATATTCCTTCATGGTAGCGACGGGCTGACCACCGATGGCTAATAATCGTTCTGCCAACTGATCGACTACTAAACCAGCTTCATTATATAATTCCTCAAACTTTGCATGTAGGGTAAAGAATAAAGGACCTTTTACGTACCAGTGGAAACGGTGAAGCTTCGTGTATAAAACATTCCAGTTTGCGATTTGTTGATTTAATTGAGCTTGTAATTCCATATTAAAATTCCTCCTCAGTTACTTTATAATTAGATTATAACATATATTAAATTATAATCAATATTTATTTATAATTATTATAAATAAGGTAATAGTAAAAATGAGGCTAACGCTAGGTTAGCCTCATTGCTTGTCTTCCGAGCCAAACATATAGGTTTTTTTGTGGTAATGAATGCTGAATATTAAACCCATCGCAAACATATTGCCCATTAAGGAACTTCCCCCATAACTGACGAAGGGGAGGGGAATTCCCGTAATTGGCAGAACTTGAATCGTCATTCCAACATTTTGGAAGACATGAAAGGTAATCATTGAAATGACTCCTGCGCAAATATAAGTGTTAAACGGATCTTTCGCGTCTAAGGCCGTCTTTGTTAAATGGTAGATTAATATAAAGAAAAGACCAATAACGATGCTTGCTCCTACAAATCCATATTCCTCACCAATAACACTAAAAATAAAATCGGTATGACTCTCGGGTATGTATACTTGCCTTTCCCCAAATCCCTTTCCGGTTAATAATCCGGAACCAATTGCTCTTAAAGAATTATAAAGATGGTATCCGGAACCTGCTTGGTAGTTGTCAGGGTCTATCCAGGAGTAAATTCTATTAAACTGGTATGTTTGGACGTTTAAGTATTTTACAAGAACCTCTGGTGCCCAAACAACATAGTAAATAATGGTTGCTCCAAGTAGCGAGCCAAGTCCATAAATGGTAAGAATAATCTTCCATGTAATTCCTGATACGAAAATTAGACCAGTAAATATGGCTACAATAACAAGGCTTGTTCCTAAATCAGGCTGCTTCATGATTAACGCTAGTGGAAGAGCCGTAGATAAGCTCATTTTAGTGAAAAGCCAAAAGTCAGATTGAAAGGTTTTCTTTATGTATTTTTCATGGTGAGATGTTATTAGCTTACTAAGGGAAAGTATGAGAAAGGCTTTCATAAATTCCGAAGGCTGAATCGTACCAAAACCCGGAATTTGAAACCAGCTATGTGCTCCATTTCTTTCAGGTGCAATGCTTTCGGGTGCGATAATAAGAGCGAAAAGCAGAAATATGCCGAACCCGTATAGATACCAGGAAAGTTTTTTATATTGATCGCTATCAAAAAACATAACGACCGCAACAATAATGATTCCTACCACATACCAAAATATTTGCCTAACAAAATAGTTATCATTGTACTGTCCTGTCGTTTGAGCACTATAGATAGATAAGCAGCTTACAAGAAACAATAAAAACAAAATAAGACTTAAGGTCCAATCAAACTTTTCTGTCGGTTTTTTAACAACTTCCATTCTTCTGCACCTAATTCCCTCTTCTATTTACAATTTTATCCTATCAAACAAAAATTCCTCATTCAAGATATGCACAAAAGATTATGATCATTCATTATCATAGTTCTTTTTATATAGACGAAGAAGACTAGGTTTTAGTTTCAGTTATTTGAATTGTTAGGAGCCATTCAGTTCCTTGTCTTTTTTGTTTTTCATCTTTTTCTTTAACACATTGGTAATCGGTGTTCCGTTCATAATCAACCATATAAAGATCGGAGCAAGAAGGTTTAAAGCCATAATCAAGACAACAAATGTCCAAATGACCCATTCAGCATTCAGGATATTCCGATATACCCACGTACTATAAAATTCCATAAAAATCAGCCTTTCCCTCTATCTATTTGGCTACATGTTCTCCAAACCAGTCAGGAAATAAACCGAAATCCTGACTAGAATATGATGTAGTTGGACAAAAAAGTAAGAGAGTAATAAATGTGGAAATAATCATCTTAGGAGTTTTCAATTTATGACTGCAGTAGAAGAGAAGGATTGTTTTTTTAGAGATTTGCAAGATAATGAAGAGTTGATGACTGAGATTTTGGGCAACAGTGTTGACCTGGTCAAACGACGTATAACCTTTCATGAGCATAAAAATATTCAAGCGATTTGTTATTACACGGATGGATTAGTTAATGTTACACAAATAGAACTGTTTATTAGTGACCTACTTTATAAAGGGAATCTGTTACTACAGCATTCAACATTACCTACGGGTAATCCGTTAACCTTGCTGAAGGAACATATGCTTTCAAATGCTTCATTTCAAGTAATCAAAGAGGTCGGTCAAGCTGTAGATGGAATCCTATCCGGAGTCGCAATCCTGATTCTTGATGGAAGCGATGAAGTGTTCATTATACAAACAAAAGGATGGGAAAAAAGAGGTGTAGATGAACCTCAGACAGAGCAAGTTGTTCGTGGTCCAAGAGATGGATTTACAGAAAGCATTCGAACCAATACGGCGCTTGTCAGACGAAGAATTAGAGACCCAAAGCTTCGGATTGAGCAAATGAATATCGGGAAGCGCTCAAAGACAGATATCAATATTGCCTATATAGAAGACATAGTAAAGGAAGGTTTGGTTGAGGAGGTAAAGAAAAGGTTACGTGATATAAAGATCGATGCCATTTTAGAAAGTGGATATATCGAAGAATTAATTGAAGATGCACCTAGATCTCCTTTTACTACCGTACAAAGTACAGAAAGACCTGATAAAGTAGCATCGTCTTTACTAGAAGGAAGAGTGGCTATTTTTGTTGACAATACTCCTTTTGTATTGGTAGTCCCCAGTTTCTTTTGGCAGTTTTTACAGGCAAGTGATGATTATTATTCAAGATTTATGACGGGCAGTTTTTTCCGTGCTATACGATATTTGGCCTTTGTCCTGAGCTTAACTCTTACTTCCATTTATGTGATGCTCGTAAGCTTTCATCAAGAGATGATTCCTACCCAATTGATATTAACCATTGCCTCCGGACGTGAAGTTGTTCCTTTTCCGGTTTTACTAGAAGCATTAATGATGGAAATCTCCTTTGAATTGATGAGGGAAGCAGGACTTCGGATGCCTAAGCCTGTTGGTCAAGCTGTAAGTATCGTAGGATCTCTTGTCATTGGCCAAGCAGCTGTACAAGCAGGGATTGTTTCTCCGTTTATGGTTATTATCGTTGCTTTAACTGGTATTGCATCGTTTGCTATACCAAACTATGCTGCATCATTCTCGATTCGTCTCATTCGTTTTCCTTTGCTAATAGCAGCGGGGACACTTGGATTGCTCGGTTTTTCTGCGATGTTTGCTTTATTAGCCATTCATGCTCTTACTCTTCGCTCCTTCGGGGAGTCATACTTAGCACCAGCAACCCCTTTCCAACCTAAAGATCAGAAGGATACGATCATTCGCTTTCCTTGGTGGAAAATGCAGGCGAGACCTGAAGGAGTTACAGGTGATGAGAAACGTGTCGGAGATAATCAATATCCTAAACCTCCTAATACAGACCCTTATTCTAAAGAAGGGGGTAAAAGTAAAGAAAGTGATCAAAAAGGTGGATATAAATCACGGAGGAAGAAAACCCGTCATATCATCAAGCTTAAGGGGGAGGAGGAAGATTGAAAAGACACCTAAAGTGGTCTCTTTTATTGATAATAATTCTCCTACTAACGGGATGTGCAGGGAAGAGAGAGTTAAATGACCTAGCCTTGGTGATGGCTGTAGGTATTGATAAAGGAGAGGAAGAAAACTCTTTTAAAGTTACGGCACAGATCGCTCGACCAGCAGATGCGAGGGGACAGACAGGTGCTCCTTCTGGGCAGACGGGGGAACCCATTCTCACTATTGTAGGACAAGGTGAGTCTTTGTTTGATGCGATTCGTGATCTTTCTTCCTTTACCACAAGAAATGTTTTTTGGGCCCACAATCAAGTCATTGTAATAAATGAGGATTTGGCCAAGGAAGGAATTGCGCAGGTGATTGATTTTTTTACAAGAAACCCAGAACTTCGGATGAGAACTTGGGTTGTTATCACCCCAGAGAAGGCAAGTACCTTAGTATCAACTGTTACGGGGTTGGAGCTCATACCGGGTGAGGCAGTTAATAAACTCTTTCGATATGGGGAAATTTCCAATGTTGCTCCAAATACACAAATCATGGATGTTCAGGCAGCCTACTTAAGTCAGAGCTCACAACCAATTATCGCTAGAGTCGCTTTAAAGGAAGTGATGGTCTCTAACAAAAAGCCAGAAAAGGGACCTACGATCAAACAAGTGGACTTGGCAGGTGCGGGAGTCTTTCAGGAAGATCGTTTGGTTGGAATTTTAAAACCAGAAGAAACAAGGGCGTTAATGCTTTTTACTGAAAGATTAAAGTCTGGTGTGGTTACCACCCCATGTCCAAGTAAACCTGAAAGAACGGTAAGTGTGGAGCTTAGGGACCAGCTGTTTCAGGTTACTCCTCATTTAAAAGGTAGCCAAATAAGCTTTAATGCTGAGTTTGACGCTTTTGCCATGGTGGTTGAAGCGGGTTGTCCGTTTTCTATTAATAATCAAGAGAAAGTATCAGAATTAGAAAAAGCGGTTGAGAAAAAATTGAAAAAGGAAATAGAAACAACTGTCAATAAGGTGCAAAAGGAGTATAAAACAGATGCATTCGAGCTTGGGAAGGTATTCCAAAATGACTACCCCGGGTACTGGATGCAAATTGCTGATGATTGGGAGGAAGTATTCCCTACGGTCGATATCAAAGTCTCTATAAATGTGGAGGTAAAGGATTCAGTACTATTATGGGAGGAAACAAACTCCGGTAAAAAGGAGAATAGTGCAAACTAATGAAGGTACAAATCTCAAACGGTATGTTTATGGCATTAATAATCAATATGATCTATGCAAAGGCAATCGGTGTGACGCAAGGATCGATGGCTAGAGAAGTAGGTGGTGATATATGGATTTCAACCCTAATTGCGACCATCCAAGGTGGAGTGATTATGTTCCTGGTTATCTTTGTCATCCGTCGAATGCCTGAGGGTGACTTAATTGACCAATCAGCGAGGTTGTTTGGCAAGTGGTTTGGGAAATTTGTAGCGCTTATTACTTTTATCTTTTTCCTAGCTGCATATGGGCCTGTTATGTCGACATTTGTTTTTCACTTAAAGGATTATTTCCTGCCAGAGGCACCGATCTTATTGTTTATCCTGGCAGCTTTTTTAATAGGTACATATGCCATTTACTTTGGAGTAGAAGTGATAGCTAGGATGGCTTTAATTGGTGTGTTTTCGATTATCGCTTTAAATATATTGTTAATGCTTGGCTCACTGTCAGAGTTTGATATTAGAGAATTACGTCCCACTTTTCAAATGGGTTTTTTAAAAACCGTTTGGGCAAGTAGACATCATAATACGGACTGGGCTATGGCTACGATTATGGCGGGAATTATACTGCCAATGGTTGCCAATAAAGAAACTTGGGGGAAAATGGGGTTTTCTGGAATAGGTTACGGAATGGTATTCATTATCATGTGGCCCATTCTAGAGGCAGGTGTGCTGTCTCCTGAGACAGCGGCACAGTATATCGTTTCTTGTATGCAGATGGCTAGAAGTGCACAAATTGGTTATTTTGTTCATCGATACGAAATGATTATGATTGCTTTCTTTGCTTTATCGATTCTTACTCAGATTATGATGAGCTTGTTGTGTGCTTCGGTTGCTATGCAAAAGATGCTAGGTCTTAAGGATTATCGAAAAGTAATTTTTCCTACTGCTATCATTCTCAGTGCATTTGGTTATTGGATTAACTTTGATAAAAATCGTGCGGTTGATTTTTTAGAGGGATGGTGGGTTTATATTAGTATAGGGGTTGCTGTAGGTTTACCTTCAATGATTCTAGTAATGGGGTTCTTTTTTAAGAAAAAGCTAAAAAAAGAAATAGCAGCTGAGGAGTCAAAATAAAAGCACGAAGCGCTCTATGGCTTCGTGCCTCTTTACTGTATATGATGTAGGAAAAGTGTAGCAATTCCAAAATAGGTTAAGAGTGAAAAAATATCATTTAGCGTTGTAATAAGAGGCCCAGAAGCAATGGCTGGATCGATTTGCAGTCGGTAAAGAATTAATGGGATAACTGTTCCTGCTAAGGTACCGATAATAAGAGTAAGAAGCAAGGAGATGCCGACTACAAGGCCAATCATTAAATTTCCCTGCCATATAAATGCGATAAGTGAAATAAGGATGCCACAGGTAATACCAATAATGACACCAACACCAAGCTCTCTAAGGACAAGTTTTGTGATAACACGTTTGTTAATATCATTCGATACAAGTCCACGAACAACCACTGCTAAAGATTGTGTACCAGTATTTCCGGTCATTCCGGATATCATGGGAATGAAGAATGCAAGTGCTACAATTTCTTTAAGTGTTTCTTGATACGTACTAATGATGCTTCCAGATAAAATACCAATGAGTAATAAAAGAATGAGCCATGGCAGTCTTCTGTAAGCAGCCACATAGGCACTTGTATCAAAATCAATCGATTTACCTGAAGCGGAAAGCTTTTCAATATCTTCGTTCGCTTCTTGAATAACAACATCAATAATATCATCTACGGTAATAATACCCATAAGTACATTTTCAGCGTTTACAGCAGGAATGGCCATGAAGTCGTAACGTTGAATAAGCATGGCAACTTCTTCTTGGTCCGTATCTACTGAAACAGAAATGACCCGTTCGTACATAATATTACGAACAACTTCGTCAGCTTCTGCCATTAGAATATCACGGTAAGAAACAACTCCAACTAGTTTACGGTATTGGTCAATCACGTATAGATAATTAATGGTTTCTGCATAATCAGTAAACGATTTGAGCTTGGTTACAGCTTCCCTAACGGTATAGTAATCTCTTATCCATACAAAGCGGTTCGTCATCAATCGCCCAGCTGTTTCGGGAGGATAATTCATGATGTCTTGAACGGCTTTAGATTCCTCTTTTTTCATTCCAGATAAGAGCTGGCTGATTTTTTCAGGTGACAGGTCATCGAGCAATGATGCGAGGTCATCGTTATCCATTTCATCGAGGACTTTACCCGAACGTTCAATACCCAGTCGATTTAAAACATCAAGCTGTTCGGTTTTGCTTAATTCCTCAATGAGGTCTGCAAGCATGTCTATATTTAAGTATAATAAAAATCTTTTTTTGTGTTTTTCGGGCAATTCCCCATATATTCTAGCGATATCATAAGGCTGGAGCTCATCCAATATCGTATCAAATTCTTTTCGTTTTGATTCTTTTAGCGCTTTAATGATGTATAGGGTAATTTGGTTTTCTGGCATATTTGTAATCATACGTATCACCTCTCAGGAGGGTAAATTCTTTGCAGCAACATGCTAATTATAGAGAAAAACGTTTCATTTTAAAATGGATGTTTAATAAAAGTTTGTGAATTGTAAAGATTGTGCTTGAATTATATAGTGCTTATACAATAGTATAGTTTTATTTAGAAGAACAGTGCGGGAAATTAATCGAAACTTTTTTATACGTTCATTCGTCATAAGTAAGGGAGATATTACTATTATTGTGGAGGTTTACTAGGTGAAAAAAAGCAATCAGGAGAAACGCGATCTTCTCTACATATTCCTTAATGAAGGTGAACAATATGTTCTGACACACGGGATTGAATTTAAAGAGTTTGCTCGGTCTCTTTCCGATTCTTTGAATCATCTTTTGTTGATTAAACATGCTTACGAATCGGGAGAGTTTAATCGTCACACATTACTAGAATACGTCCCTAAAGAGAAGCTTCATCGGCTTATGGGTGAGGATGTTCATGGTTATGGAGATTTTTGCTGGGTGGATTTCGAGGAGCTTGAAGGAGTAAATGCCTTATCAGGCGAGGAGATTGCCGAGTTACTTTATATGGGGCATATGAAGGAGCAACTAAAGCAGCCATTTAACCGACATCTGAGAAATAGATATGGTTATTTTGCTCACGATGATGGATGGTGGAATAAGGTATATTACCGGACATTAACCGATTTTTATCGGCTGCTATCTGATCTCGTGCCTGAGAAGTTAAATGAGTTCAAACCAGAAAAGGGAATATTGGGGTTGAAAAAAAGGAGGGAGTACCCTCCGATGGATATCGATATATCTCTTTCGTTAAAACCATTGATGAAAGAGGGAATCTTATTATCTTTTAAAGATGCGGTACAAAGTAGAACGAAGATTGAAGTACCTATTTGGGTCATTGGCGACTACATGAATATGGATGATATGTTCGAGGAGTACGAAAAACTGTCTAAAACCAAATTTGACGCAACCCTCACATTCGACAAAAAAACAAAGCAATGGCAGTAAAAAGGGTGTCAGACACCCTTCGTGGACAAATTGACCTAATTTGTCCGCGTGGGGTGGACACTCGTGATCTTATAGAGACTGATAGTATGTAACTAGTTCTTTAAGCTGGGATAGCATACGTTGTGTCTCCTTCTCTTCAATATTATTAATAGGAGAGATTTGAACCCAGTTATTTTGTTTCAAATACGCACTTTCATAGTGTAATAAATAGCCATTCATCTCCATATCCTCACCGATAAAGGTTGAGGGTATTTTTGTTGGGAATGGAATGGTCATAATGGTCGGACAGGAATGTTCTATCTTGGATAGGACTTGGATGCCATGAGATTCGAGAAACTCGCGAATATACAGATATTGACGACCAATTCTTTCAAAAGGCTGGTCATCTTCATAAGCTTCTAGTGCCTGGTGAAGAGCGGAGATGAGATTCGATGAGTGTGTAAATGGGACTCCGTCGTTCTCTATATACCATCCGAGATCCAGATACCCTGGAATCGCCTCATCTTTTTTCATGTAATGCTGGTGAAACACAATGGAAAGGCCTGAATACGAGCCTAGTGCTTTTCCGCTAACTCCTGAGGCAAGATAGATATTTGAGAGATTTATTGGGCTAGCTCCTATGGAACTAATAGCATCAAGGCAGATTTTTATATCCTTTTCCATGCAGGCTTTCTGCATATCTTCCAAAGAGTTTAGAACACCAGTCGATGTTTCACAATGTGTGAACCAGATCCACTCAGGGTTATGCTTGTTAATGACCTCTTTTATTTCTTGCGGAGAAAATGATGTTCCCCACGGTATTTCGTAACTTTCAAAAGACAAGCCAGCACGGATGGCGTGACCTTGCAGTCGCTTTCCAAACTCCCCGTTAATAAAAATGACTCCGTTCGAAAGTTTTTTCAGCTGCATGGCGATGACTTCATTCGCAAGCGTTCCAGACCCAAGAAGAAGCTGACAATTTGCCGCTTTTGTTAATCTCAGAAGTTTTTCTTTTACAGAATTAAATAATGCTAGAAAGGCTTTTGACCGATGCGAAATGGGTGGACTTATAAGTGCTTTTGTAACATCCTCAGCTACCATAATAGGTCCGGGAAGAAACCGGCTAGAAGAAATCCCTATGCGTGAAGAGACTTGTTTTTCAAAGGTGTCTCTGGTGATATACATGGGGTGAAATTGTGCATCTTCTGTTCCGACTGGATCATGAAATACGGTGAATCCGAGCTGGGTATACAGCTTTGTTTGTCTGGTGGTTCCCGATATAACCGCTGCGTCGTATCCTTGTTTGATACAGTAATTGGCTAATAATTGTGAAAGGCCTAGGAACACTCTGCCGTTCCGATTTTTTGCATCAACCGCGAGGAGGCGAATTTCGCATAAAAGATGAGCTTGAAAGGGAAGATGATCTTCTACAGGACCAATTTTTTTATCAATGGAAAAAGGTCGCTTATCTCGAACAGCAATCATCCCAATTAGTTCTTTGTTTTTTAAGCAGATAAGGTACGTATTTTCAGCGTGAAAAGGGTCAACTCTTCTCTCTGTATCAGACTTTGGATGCTGCGGGATCTCTTCGACAAATGTACGATAATTTAGTTTGTGAATTTGCTCCATTTCTTCTTCGCTTCTTGCAATTTTGAAAAGCAAGCCCATGTGGTTTCCTCCTATACTCTTTCTTTTATATTTGTTCGATGAGCAAAAAGAATCGTGATTACTGCGAGTGCGATCATTCCGATGGAAGTGTATGTATATGACTCAATAAAGAAATAGATCGGAAGAATGCATAGGCTTAGTAGACCAGACATAGTAAAGCTGCGGAACAAGGGATATGTGATGGCGAAGCTAATGAGAATGACAATGGTTACGGTCGGTTCAAAAGCAATGATTCCTCCGAGAAAGCTAGAGATCCCTTTTCCTCCCTTAAAGGAAAGGGTGATGGGCCAAATATGTCCTATAAGGACAAATAGAAATCCAACTAATTGAATCTCCTCTGCAAATCCTAGCATTCTGCCAAGAAGGATAACCGCCGCTCCTTTAGACGCGTCTCCTAAAAAAGTAGCTACAAAGGCCGTCTTATTTAAACTTCGCCCGATATTACGGGCACCTACGTTTCCGCTACCTACCTTCCGAATATCAATCTTCCCAAACAATCTTCCAATAATGTATCCAAACATGATGCATCCAATGAAGTAAGAAAGGAAGAAATAAATCACTATTACCATAGAACATGACCTCCGCGCTATGTTGTATATATTCCATATTATGCTAAGCAAAACCTCTTCACAATAAGAAGTTGGTGTCCACTCCAGACGAACAAAACAGCCCAAAGTGTCCACGAGCGGTGACAGACACCCTCCGTGGACATTTTGCTCGATTTGTCCACGAAGGGTGTCTGTCACCTTTTTGTTAAAAAGGGGTTGCGTTTGTGGGGCTTTGTTGGTGTATAATCAGACGTAGCAGAAAACTTCATAATTCGACTAGTAGTAGGTGTCTTCATTTGAAGACTTAAAAAGGAAGTTGGTGAAATTCCAACGCGGTCCCGCCACTGTAAATGGGAGCAAGCTGCAAGTATGCCACTGTACGTGAACGTATGGGAAGGTGCAGCAAGCAATGACCATAAGCCAGGAGACTCGCCTATTGCTATGCACCGAATTTCCTACGAGGATAGGAGTGGTGTGGCAGACCATTACCTATTATTTTATTTTCAATTAGTGTAAAGCGTCTATCATACCAGCATCTTCCTGCCTTTGTAGGAAGATGCTTTTTATTTTGTACATATCACAGGGGGAAAGAACATGCGCCAAAAATTTTACGCACTATTTGCATTACTCGCACTATCACTAGGAATTCTTGCTGGTTGTGGGAGCACAACTGAAAAGGCAGAAGATAACCAAAATACAGAAGGTCAAACGGAACAAAGTGAACAACAAGCAGCCTTCCCACTTACACTTACAGATGCTCTAGACAATGAAGTGGTTATAGAAGAAGAGCCAAAGACCATTGTTTCATTAATTCCAAGTAACACAGAAATCGTGTATGAGTTAGGTTTAGGTGAAAAGGTAGTTGGGCTCTCTGATTATGACAACTACCCAGAAGAAACGGCTAATGTTGAAAAAGTCGGTGGCATGGAATTTAATGTAGAAAAAATCGTTTCATTAAATCCTGATATTGTTTTAGCACATGAATCTTCAGCTTTAGCTGCAGAAGCGGGACTTACTCAATTAAAAGATGCTGGAATCACAGTATTTGTTGTCAACGACGCAGTGAATTTTGAGGAAGTGTACGAAACAATCAACCTTATCGGACAAATGACAGGAACTACAGAAGAAGCAGAAGCGCTAACTGCTGATATGAAGGCAAAGCTTGACGAAATTAAGGAAAAAGCGGCAACTGTCACTGAAAAGAAAAAAGTGTTTGTTGAAGTTTCACCAGCACCAGACATTTACACACCAGGGAAAAACACATTCATGGATATTATGCTTCAAGTGATCAATGCTGAAAATGCAGCAGGGGATCTAGATGGATGGGCGAGCATCGACCAAGAATCCATTGTTGAGAGAAATCCAGATGTAATCATCACTACGTACGGCTACTACTCAGAAGATCCTGTAGGTCAAGTAACTTCTAGAGAAGGCTGGGCAGATATGACTGCCGTGAAAAATAAGCAGGTTGTAGATGTTCATTCTGATCTGGTAACACGACCTGGGCCAAGGCTCGTTGAAGGGGTAGAGGAACTTGCAAAAGCCGTATATCCGGAAGTATTTAATAACTAATCGATTAGCAGCATACACAATGGGAGCTTCGTTTCTCCTGTTGGCTATTGTACTAGGCATATCACT
>NZ_JAKFCQ010000157.1:0-4592 GCF_036676585.1 Robertmurraya sp. | reverse complement strand
TCCATTTTCTTGGCCGTTATTGGGACGGGGTGGACTCTATTGATACGGTCAAAAAGTATATTCGTAAGGGTGCACGAAGAGTTTCATGGATTTTAAACCATCAAGAAAAGTTCATCAAATTCAATGGTTAAAGAGACAATCACTCCACCAATAATGGCCTAGAATGGAGAATATTAAATGCTTTTTTTTTACAATAAGAAAAAAAGGATCTCCACAAAAAAAGAGCATGTTAATTCCATGCTCTTTTCAAACTAAAATTTATCCAATTAAGATTTTTCCTTCTGCAAAACGAATTTTACCCTTATTATTCTTATTCTTGTAATTATGTACGGCTAATGCAAAGGCCATAGTTAGAGGACCAACTCTTCCTATAAACATCATAATCGTAATAAGAATACGACCTATGGGACTTAAATCACCTGTTAATCCGGCACTTAATCCAACAGTGCCAAAAGCAGAGACGGTTTCAAATAAAAGCTTTGACATGTCAGCCCCTTTTTCAGTAATTGTGAGTAAAAAGAAAATTAATGAAATAAAAATAACTCCTGAAATAGCAATGGAGAAGGCCCTAAACACAACTTCTTTGGAAACTCTTCGTCTAAATACATTAACATCTTCTTTATTTGTTAATACGGACCAAAGGGCAAATAGCAATACAGCAAATGTTGTAACTTTAATTCCGCCTCCCGTTGAACCAGAGGATGCTCCGATAAACATTAAACCGTTCATATATGTAAGAGAACTTAATGTTAGTTGGCTTATATCAATGGTGTTAAAACCTGCTGTTCGTGGAACCACTCCTTGAAAATAAGCAGCCCACCATTTATCAATGGTACTTAAACTGCCAAGCGTTGCGGGATTGTTAAATTCTAATGCGAAAATGACAAGGGTACTTACTATATTAATTATCAGTGTAACTAACAATGCTACTTTCGTATGTAGTGAAAGCTTCTTCAAACTTTTTTTCTCAAATATATCAGCGATAACGAAGAAACCAATTCCACCTAATATAAACAACATGGTAATAACAATGTTTACGGTGGGATCTCCTACCCATTTGCTTAAATTGTCAGGTTCTAATCCAAACCCTGCATTGTTAAAAGCAGAGATAGAATGAAATATTCCATAATAAATGGCTTTATCCCAACTCATTTCTTGTGACCAACGAATAGCTAGTAATAGAGCCCCTGTAGCTTCCACGATTACCGTAATGAGAATAATCCGACGAACCAATTTTATTACACCTTGTAAGGAAAACGTATTTATTGATTCTTTAAGTAATAATCTTGATTTCAACCCAATTCTTTTACCTAAGATGATAAACATAAGAATACCACTGGTCATAAAGCCCCACCCACC
The DNA here is from genome assembly GCF_036676585.1 of Robertmurraya sp. Taxonomy (NCBI): domain Bacteria; kingdom Bacillati; phylum Bacillota; class Bacilli; order Caryophanales; family Bacillaceae; genus Robertmurraya; species Robertmurraya sp. The sequence goes on along the minus strand of NZ_JAKFCQ010000157.1, from coordinate 3,233 downwards.
AAGTTGGATAAGAATTAACAAGACTATTTGACCGAACAAAGTAAAAGTAGTACCTGTATCAACAACTGCCAATCCTGTTACACACACAGCAGATGTCGCTTCAAAAAGAGCATCAATGAAGTTAAGATGATGTCTATCACTAGTAGCAAAAGGGAGCATTAACAAGCCTGTTCCTAATAATATTAAGGCTAAAAACCCAAGTAACATGATATGCGCGGGATCTAGGTTTATTGGTTTATTTTTCTTAAACGTGTTAGAAAATAACATAACCATTTCCTTTCTAACTTTAGTCAGGATTAAGCAATAGAATTACTTAACATTAACAAATTGGGCTAGATCCTCCCTAGAACCAATTACAACTAAAAGATCGCCTTCATGAATAATGTGATCAGGAGAAGGACTAATGATTATTTCTTCATTACAAACGATTGCAATCACACTGATATTGTATGTCGCACGTAAATCTAACTCTCTTAGACTTTTTTCCGTCAAACTAGATGGAATTTTTATTTCTTCTATATTATATTCTTCTGAAAGTTGTATATAGTTCAAAACATTAGGTGACAAAAGTTGATGTGCGACACGTGAACCCATGTCTCTTTCTGGATAAATAATCCAATCGGCTCCGACTTTTTCTAATACTCGCCCGTGGGTTTTAGAAAGTGCTTTAGCGATTACTTGTTTCACTCCTAATTCCTTTATGATTAAGGTGGTTAATATACTAGACTGCATATCATTCCCAATGGCGACAATTACACAATCAAAATTGCGAATACCAGCCGTCTTTAGTACCTCAACATCTGTAGAATCTCCAACAATGGCATGCGTCACAATGGATTCTGCATCCTCAACTTTTTCTTCATTAATGTCTATACCCAATACTTCTTGTCCTGCTTCGTTTAACTCATATGCTACACTTGATCCAAACCTTCCTAGGCCTATAACCGCGTATGCTTGTTTTGACATGTAGTCTTAACACTCCTTAGCTTTATTAAAGCAAATACCGTTCATAACTACTTTTTTGGATAGAATAAATTAAATAATGGATGCTTTTTCTTGACTATTTTTAATTCATTCATAATCAATTTCTCTTGATGATCAGTAATCCATTTAGTTACTTCTTGTTTGTTCTGACAATGAGTTAAATATGTCTCTCCACCCTTGCCAATAGCGTTTATAATGTATTTAGAAGTAGCTTTCCCCATTTTCCCTCAACCTTTTCTTATTTAGTAAGTAAAATTCTTATTATCTCTAGTTATTTTCCCAAACCAAAAAAGACCCATTTAGTAGATGTTTTTTTGTAAAAATCCACAAAAAAAACACCTTCAAATTAAGGTGGTCTTTAGACCTCCCTCGCTTTTGCCGACGAAGTTAGCTGACGGGTAGGATGGCGAAAGAGTTCTCATCCTTTCTACATGGTAGAATTAACCCCAAAAAATTGGTTCCTCCGTTCCCTTAAAGGGATTAGACAGTTAAATTGTGCTTGATGTGTTAAATAGTACTACCGTTTATTAGTTAAAGTAAAGGTTCAAAAATCAGTAAAATACCCCGGATTAGTTCGATTTTAGTTAAATATCCTTAAAAAATGTCTATTTTCTAGCCCATACTTATTATTTTCACTAACTCTCTAGGATTTTCCTATGTTTCGGTTGTATAAAATCCATTGCGCCTTCAAAGAGGAAAGCTCTAAAATAAAGGATAGCAACAAAAGAACAGGGGGAGTGTTATATGGGGAATGATGTGAAGAAAATTAAGATTGTCTTAAATGGAGGAATAGGCTTTGGAGCTAAACTAAATGCAAAACAACTTATAACCATTTCTAAATATATGGATGAGAATGGGGAGTTGGAATTAACCACGTTTCAACAGCTTTATATAGAAATTCCTGAAGACAAACAAACAGAATTTATAGAAGAGTTCAAAAATGTTGGATTAGAATGTTATCCAGTTGGTAACTTTGTAAAAAGTTTGAGAACGTGCAATTTTTGCAAAGGGGAACTTGAGGAAGGAATGCCCGTAGCAAAAGAGTTAAATCGTCGTATAGCTGGTAAACCAGTACCGTTCACCCTTAAAGTTGCTTATACTGGATGTCCTGTTGGTTGTGGTGAACCCTTGTTAAGTGACATAGGAGTTATGAAAATGAAAGATCACTATAACTTGTATGTTGGTGGGAAAGCAAAAGGAATGGATGCTGAAGCAGGAATCTTATTAAAGGAGAATCTAACACCAGAAGACCTCTACCATCATGTAGGAAAGATCATTGAAGTATATGCCCAATGGGGGAAGAAACGAGAACCATTCTTTAAATTTATTAAACGAATAGATACGAATCTACTAATAAGTTAATTAAATCAAAAAACAGCAGGTTTCAATGAATTCCTGCTGTTATTTTTAATTTATAAATCATAATACATCTTTTAATTCAGTTTCTGAATATATAGATATAAATACTACAGCTTTACTATCTCCAATGTTTTTTATGTAGTGGGGAACACTCGCATTCCAACTAAAGGAATCACCTTCTTCTACAATAAATGAATCCTCTCCTTGTTCAGCTAGTATTTTTCCTTCCAAAACTAAGTGACACTCTTCTCCCTCGTGTGAATGAGGTTCTCCAATGGAGGATCCTGGGGGGAATTCAACGATCATCGTTCTTAGTCCGCCTTTTGATTGGATTTAGCATTTTTAGTAATGGCCGTATCTCTTGCTATCACAGGTTCTAATGCTTTTGCACTGGATCAACTTATTTTTAAAGGACAAAAGACGAAAAGTGCAACATCCCTAAATTAAATATGATGAAAATATAATAAAGCATTACCTCAATTCAGGGGTAATGCTTTATTTATTGGGCTAACAAAGTAAGGATAGAACTAGAGATATGACACATTTATCCTGCTCTACAATAATTTAGAAAAAGGACAAATTATACCACATATATATGGGAGGGAAGTATGTAATAAGGAGGGGGAAAAATGGCAAATCCAATTGTTACGAGATCCCTGGACGAAATTCAATTTTGGTCCAGAATTATGAAGGAGCATGCTTTATTCCTAAGCTTGGGATTTACCCATGAACAGCAACAGTTAATTACAGAAGCCCAACAGTTCATCACTCTTTTCGAACGAATTGAGGAAAAGTTGGCAAGGTTCACTGTAAATACGGATATACGCCAAATTCAAGCTTTTAACAATGAGGTTTATCAAGCAGCTGTTGCGATTTGGAGTTACAAAAGA
>NZ_JAKFCQ010000156.1:0-44774 GCF_036676585.1 Robertmurraya sp. | reverse complement strand
TCTGCCAACGAAAAGGCCGTTTCTGCAGCAAATAAGTCAATCGAATACTGCTGTATCATCGGGGAATCCAAGGAGTATTCAATCGTCGTTGATGTTTCGTTGCTGTGTAATAAATGAGCAGGCAGGCACCAAGAGTACTCATTACAAATGGACCAAATACCATTTTCTAATTCTTCTCGATACACTTTATTGTCAGGTTCGAGCAATACTATAAGGGCAAAGGTAGTCAGACGCCTTCTTTTTTCAAAATACACCTTTTCATACTCCACTCGTGAGCCGTTTTCCTCAAAAAGCTTAAACAAGGAAAAGGAGAGTTCTGGGTCTTTTTCTTGGAGTAGTCTCTTCCCTTCCATTCGAATTTCATCGAGAAATGGCTGGTATATTGGGTTGTTCTTTACCTTCCTCCACCAAAGATTCTTCTCTACAGTAGTCTCATACAATAATGGGGCTTCCATATCTACTAATCTTTTAAGATCGGCTATATTCAAAGTTTCCCCCTCCTAGCCTTTGACTCCACCTAGCGCAATTCCTTCAATTACCTGTTTTTGACCGATCATAAATACGATGACCAGCGGAAGAATGGCTGATACCGCTGCTGCCATGATCAACGAGTAGAATTCACCATTAATGGTGGTGAATTTTTGCATAGCGAGCTGAATCGTTAATAAATGATCGGTTCGTAGGAATATCAATGGATTTTGATAATCATTCCACGTCCAGATAAACCTAAGGATTCCATACGTGGCTATGGCTGGCTTTACGATGGGCAAGGCGATCGACCAGAATATTTTCCAATGGCCCGCACCATCAATTTTGGCTGCTTCGATCAGATCATTATGAATACTCATGAAAAATTGGCGCAGCATAAATGTTCCAAGCACACTAAAGCTCCCAAGGAGAATCAGTCCTAAATGATTGTCAAACAAACCAATTTTCCTAAATAAAATGAATTGTGGAACTAGAATCGCCTGTGGAGGCACCATGTAAGTGGCTAACACGATGATAAAAAGGAATTTTCCAAACGGAAACTTCACCTTTGAAAATCCGTAAGCCGCAAGTGCCGAAACAACGACAGAAACCAAGGTGGTTAAAACCGTTACTTTAATCGTGTTCCAGTAATAAACATAAAATGGATAATCTCCGAACCATACTTCCTTATAGTTATTAAAGCCATTCCATCTTTCAGGAATCCACTGAATGGGAAATTTAAACACGTCCGCTTCAATTTTAAAGGATGTGGAAAGCATCCATACAAAAGGCAACAAAAACAAAATACTCACTGCAAGCATGATCACTGTGATCACACTTTTTCTAATCCCTAAAGACTTTGTCATTCTTACTCCCCCCTTAATAATTCACCCATTTTTTCTGTCCGATCCATTGAATAATGGTAATAGCGAACACAATTACAAAAAGCACGACGGCCATGGCTGAAGCAGGACCAATTTTTAAATTAACGAAAGCGGTTTCATAAAGGTTCCAAACAATCATGGAGGTTGAATGCATCGGCCCCCCCTTGGTTAATACCGCAACGAGGTCAAATACTTTAAAGGTCGAGATGATTCCCGTGATGAATAAGAAGAAGGACGTTGGTGAGATCATCGGTACCGTAATATGTCTGAATTTCACCCATGCATTCGCTCCATCAATATCTGCCGCTTCGTATAAATCCTTAGGAATATTTTGCAAGCCTGCTAGAAAGATAATCATATTAAAGCCAATGGACACCCAGACTTGAATGAGCATGATGGAAAACAGGGCAAAGTTCGGATCGGCAATCCATTTTGGAGGACTGTCGATTCCAAGAGACATCAAGACTTGGTTAATCGGCCCTGCAGATGGATGGAATAGCACCTGCCAAACAACAGCGATTGCCACCACACTCGAGATATATGGCATAAAAAAGGCTACTTTAAAAAATCCTTTTAGATACACATTCCGATCGATGGTAATAGCCAATAATAGTGAGATGATCATACAAATAGGAACGGTCAGGATGAAGATCGCATTATTTAGGAGCGATTTTAAAAAGACGGGATCTTCAAACAGTCTTGTAAAATTATCAAATCCCACCCATTGCAATTGTGATAATGGGGTAATAAAACTCCATTCAGAAAAACTAAGTACAAATGTCGCCAAAATAGGAATCAATACGAGAACGGACACACCGATGAGCATGGGAGAAACAAATAACAGCCCTACTACATTTTCATTTTTCTCTTTATTCATTTTTCGAGTCGTACGTCTTCCAATCACCTTTGCTGGTTTGGAGAGTTCAGTGTTGGCACTCATCTTTTTCACCTCGATTTTTTGTATAGTTTTATTATAAAAGAATACTAATTTTCTTTATTAACAGTATTTTGATGTATCACTACACTATTTTGACTTCTTTTCCTACGGTGAATAAAAAAAATCCACCTCATAAAGAGATGGACCTCTATTAAACAGTACTCCTAGATTTCCACTACGGGTGAACGCTAACCCGATATTAACGTCCTTTTTTTGTTAAACACTCTTCTTCGGGATTCATGTTCACCTGTATCCACAAATCATTGCTTAGTTTTCGATATTGAGCAATTTCTACATCAGTCCCATTCGTCAATGTAACAAAAATAAAACCATAATCAGCTCCATCCGTACCATGAAAATAAATATTTTTAAAGTATCCATTTTTCACAGTTGGGTACATTTGTTGTATTAATTTGCACCAACTCCCATATTTCACTTCTATGACAGCTTCCCCATCATGGTCCCAACCATGATAGGGTGCACATAAAAAATCCTCTTCAAACTTACTCAAATCTGAGATTCGAAAACCTTCTTTTTCATGAATAAGATAAATAAATCCGTATGAATAACCAAAATACTCCGCTCGCTCACCTTTAAACCCCTCAATCGTTTCTATTTCATAAAAAAACTTTATTCCTCTTTTACTATCGGGTACTCGAAAAAGCTTTATTAAACTCGTATGCCCTATTCCAGCAAACGAATTAAAATATTCATCATAGCTTAATTTATTTTGATACTCTTTAGACAGAAAATTATAGGCAATTGGAAATGGAGTACGTGCCTGACCAACCGAACCGCAACTCCTCCCACCCATATATTCAGCTTCACGCAGGACGCTAAAATAATTAAGAAGGGTATCTTCAGGGGTTCTAGTCAATTCAGAAGGTAATTTGATTTGGTCATGAGTTTTTTCAGAAAAAAGTGAAAAGAACTCCGAACTGTCAAATCTTAAATTTAAAGCTTTCAAACAAGATGGACGGAAATATTTTTGATGATAAGAAGTTTTGTCCAATTTATTCCGTTTTTGCATATACATCACCCACTGTTAGTTTATGGGCGCAACTAAGGATCGGTGAAATATATGTATTTCCTTCTAAACTAATTATTGTTATTTCGTATTATGAACTAAGATTAGTAAAATCCAATAAATAAATTAATAACTTTTTCTAATTTGTTACTTATTTTTTGATTGCTCATCTAGTTTTGATTTTATAGCTTCTAATAATTCATTTTGTTGTTTGTGGCTATCCAAAATTTTATTAGTTATTTTTTCTAACGTTTTAGTTATAGACCAGAGAGAGATAATTATGACGATAATAATTGCTAATGCGTCCATTGGACCACTCCTAAATTTGTACATATTTAATTCCAGTTCAAAACAACAATCTTAATCTATAAAATTCTTTAATAAATGCTCTATTCCCTTCTTCCGCAAACCTCCCGATAGTGAATTATTTGGGCCTATAACTATAAAAAATATAGGCATTAATTCTTCAGCCGAATCAATGCCAACGTTATTTTCCTATACAATGAATTTTGTAAACCAAGCGATATATTCAGCCCCTGGTATAAAGAACAATTGAGCTAATAAAGTACCTAACAAACGAGAGGTAATCATCATTAGCGATACAGCCTTTAGATTGGTATAACTTCCCCTTTGATTAATAACATCATCAGCAAGTATAGAAATTTTCGGGTCAATAAATATGGTAAGTAGGATCGTTGCCATTCCATTAATAAGTCCCGATGCCATTATAGAGGTCGATGCTCTTTCTGGAGCTATTAAAGATGCATATAAGGCTGATAGTACACCAATTGTATAAATGGCCGTTATGATCATATTTATGATAAACAATCTAATCGGAATATCTTTTAATCTAATATCCACTAAGTAAGAGGGTCTAGGTAAGTGGATATGTTTTATTCCACGTTTCATAAACTCAAAAGTCAAACCTTTCTTTATCAAAGAAGGAATGGACCCACGTTCCTCAGACAAATGAATGATAGCCCTAGAAAATATCGCTATAAATGTAGGAAGTAAAAGAATCCCTATTATTGTTCCAAATGTTGATGCCCCTATAATTACTCTATACTGAGACTCTACAAAATGTAAGGTATCAACTTTTGGTGCATTATCTATTAGGCTTCCTGTAAAGGGTTGTTGCATCATATTAGCCATTCTAGAAACAATGACCATTAGGTTAAATAATGATAGGGCTGAAGCTAATAACCTTACCCTTGCACCAGACAATCTAACTGCATAGGCAAGAGTTTCAATTGAATGAATTATAAAAATGAAAAGCGATATTAAGATTAATTTCTCAGAAATAAACTCCAAAATAGTTACCCACTTTAATTGTTTATTTCAATTCTACCATAATTATCCTACTTAAGATTATTAAAGAATACTGCCTTATTGTTTAAAAGGAACTTCAACACAAAAAAGCATCAATCCTTCTTGGATTAATGCCCTCTATAGTTTAAGTTCAATATTTTACAATCTTACTTATTTATACAAAAAAGCGATGCCTTTTGAGTATCGCTTCAAATAGCTTTCTATCTAATTCTTGCTTAATAAAATGGTTTCAGTATTACCATTCCATTCCACTGTCACTTTTACCTCAGAATCTTCAATGACTTTGGCATTGGTTGGATTCGCTTCATCTTTACCGATAAGAAAACCACCCTTTGTCAATTTTATACCACTTTCCCCAAAGCCACCTGCATTAGTCTCGATATTATAAGTTAATTCACCAACGGAGTTAATATCTTTACCTTTGTATTGAAGTTTGAATTCCTGTGTTTCATAGTCATCATTGGTTTGTGTAACCTTTAATTCAGCAGACCAATTATCTGTTTTTCCTGAAAATGTAAAAGTTTTTGAACTACAAGCGGTAAGTAATAACATTAGGACAACTAATAACGATGGAATCTTTTTAATGATAATGCACCCCATTTTTTATTAAACAACTCATTACCCAAATTGTACCATTTAGTAAAGTGAATATGTTGAAACTTTTTTTACTATCCTGCTTATGGAGTGAAATAATGGACACCTTTTTTACACTGTCCAATGGTTCATTATTTATTGAAAGATTAAATAAAATATTACTATTACTACAACTATAATTCCACCGATAGTAGGGCTTCCATAAAAGGTTCGATTCCAACCATCATCTGTTTCGATTTTACTCTTTTCTCGGTTGTCATCTTGTTTTCTCAACGACTACACCCCTGATAAGGATTTCGTTACCTAATTAGATTACGTTCAAGAAAGAAAAAGGTTTCGACCTTATTGAATAAAACTGCCCTATTGTTCAAGAAGAAAAATCAAAAGTAGAATATTCAGGGACATCTTTTTTAAACGGTTCGACATTTTTATAAACAGTTTAACTTTTTTAAAAAGTTATACCTTTCTTAGAAAAAAAATCTACAGCTTTTCCCGCTGGAGTCGCCACCCTCCACTCAAATCGATTCAAATAAACGATTTTAAGCCCTTACATCTTCCCTGTTCGAAACTCGATCGGTGTAACACCAACATAGTTTTTAAAGATTTTTATAAAATAACTTTGATTGTCATAGCCTAGTCTTTCACATATTTTCCCTACAGAATCCGCCGTTTGTTCTAGTAATTCTTTCGCTCGGTTGATTTTCATTTTTGTTACGTATTCAACAAATGTTTCACCGACCTCTTTTTTAAACAGGCGGCTAAAATAACTAGGATTAAGGTAGAGATGGCTAGACACTTCGTCTAGGCTGATCTTCTTTTCGATATGTAAAGAAACATACTTAAATGCATCTAGTATTTCTTTACGTCGTGTTTGCTCGTACACGTCATTTACTAACGTTAACGTCGTTTTAAAGTAATGAATCCACCACGCTTGCAGTTCACTTAAAAATTGAATATCTAGAATTTCATTATGCATATGTTCTACTGTATGTTGAGACCGGAAAAACTGTAGGGCTTGGAGCTTTCCTCTTAAATCTAATAATAATTTAAGTACCCAGTCCTTAACCATTTCAGGTGGGAATTGATAATCTTTAAGAAACGATGTCCACTTGGTAACAAAAACCGGAATTCTCGCTGGGTCTCTAAGCATGATTAGCTCTCTCATTTCTCTGGCTGCTTCATCATATTTGGAATACAACTCTTCTGTTTGCGACTCCTGCAGGCTCACCTTATCAACAATGGCTCCTGGTTCCATGTAAAAACTCTGGTGTTTGCTATTGATGAGGGTGATTACTTCCTGTTTGAACTCTACTAATGTTTTACAGCCATCCCCGGCTAGAAAAGATAGAGAAAGACCCGCTGATCTTTTTAACGCGTGCTGGATTTTCTTCATACTTTCCTTTGCTTCAGAAAGAGCATTGTTCTTTAGCACTAATGAGGAAGGAAAAAAGACAAAAAGTTCTCTTGGTCCCAATTGGAAATGAACGGCACCAGAACAATATCGCTCAATGGCTTCTGAAACGACATTGTTCATCGCAAACATCAATGTGTCCTCAGATATAAATTTTTCTTTTGCTAGTGGAAAGTTATGAATCATAGCCAATGACCCCACATAACCTGTTTGGTCAATATGCAGCCCAAGAGATTTGCACTCTGCTAATCTTTCTTTCTCATGAATTTCACACCCATCAACCACGTTTCTAATAAATCTTTGTTTCACACTTTCTTTGTTCCGATCAAGCATTTCCTGAAGCTGAATTTGCTTAATTCTTTTATGATTTTGTTCATCAAGAGTATCCTTGAATTTTTTTACTAACTCACATAAATCATCTGGGTCAAACGTGTCTTTCACTAGGTAATCCTGTACCTGAAGCTTTAATGCTTGATGGGCATACACAAAATCGGAGTGGCAAGATAAAATAGCTACCTGTAATTTAGGGTTTTTCTCTTTTAATTTTTTCGTCAATTCGATTCCGTTCATTTTGGGCATTCCAATATCCGTAATTAAAATATCTGGCATGTCTTGCATGGCCTTTTCATAGGCACTTGCCCCATTTTCATGTGTGCTATGTAACGTTACCCCTATTTTGTCCCATTCAATGGTTTCAGATAATAACTGTAACACCGGATAATCATCATCAACTAGCATCACTTTGTACATCAGGATGACAGCCTCCTTTTTGAATCGTTAACAACACTTTCGTTCCCTCTCCAGGTTTGCTTTGGATATCCATCTGAAAGGACTTGCCAAAAGTGATAAACATTCTCTCATACACATTAGATAACCCTAAGGACGAAAATCCTTTATGATTTTCACTGTTTCTGTATTCAATTCCGGAAGTTTGACTTAGCTTTCTTCGTAAATGAACCAATGTTTCGTGATCCATGCCTTGACCGTCATCTTCAATCACAATCACCATCTGAGAGTCGATGATTTCGGTTCTTACTACGATGGTCCCTGCACTTTGATTCAACCCATGAATGATCGAGTTTTCAATGATTGGCTGCAAGATGAATCGTGGAATTCTGATCGTTTGGGCTTCTTCATGTACACAAAGTTCTACCTTTACTTCTTCCTTTTGTCTCATATTCATCAGATTGATATAATCCAACACAATTTGAATTTCTTCTTGAAAGGTAATGGTTTCTTTATTTTTATCAATCGTCATGCGTAGCAGTTTGGATAAGGAGGTAATCATATTCGCACTTTCCTTATCTCCTTTTACTAACACCTTCATTCGAATCGAATTTAGAACATTAAAGAGAAAATGAGGATTGATTTGCGCTTGCAGCATGGCGAGCTCTGCTTTCCGTTTCCGTTCCTGGGTATCTGTTATCTCGTCAATCATTTCATTCACCCGATCTAACATATGATCAAACGAATCTGAAAGCCTACCAACCTCATCTCTACTCTGAATACGGGAACGAACTGTTAAATTTCCTTGCTTTACCGACTGTGCCACATTTCCAAGATGAACGATTGGTTTGGTGATCGTTCGCAGTAAATAAGCCATTAAAAAAAGGAAAAGGGCAAATGAAACAATTTGGACCACAAATACTTTATTGAATATTGAGTTAATTTTATTGACAGCCTGTTTGTAGGGCACGAGTGAAACCAGCTTCCACCCTGTAAACGATATATTATGCTCTGCAATCAAGTAATCTTTTTTAGATATTTGAAAAATATTGGATGAGTTCTGTTCCTTCAGCTGTGAACTATATTGAAAGTTTTCACCGATTCTTGAATCGTCACGGTGGGAAAGGATTTGATTCGAAGCATTTAATAACATCATTTCTTCGTGGCCATGTAAGCCACTGAACAGTTCATTAATTTTATTCTCCATAATGGTGACAATCACATACCCATACACTTTTACATTTTCGTCTCTTAACGTTCTAGCCACAGATAGTTGGTATGGATTATTTTTTACTTCTGATTTAATCATGGTTGGTTGACTGCCGATCCATATCGATTCATAGCCTTGGAGATCATTTAATTGATTGAACCATTTTTCATGAACCAAAAGATTGGGATCGTATTCCCAACTAGAATAATTCGAGTAGGATTTTCCATTTTTCAAAAGAATCGTCACATACGACTTTTCCCCAACAAGGGTAATATTTTCAATCGTTTTATTGATTCTGTTTTCATCCATAAATTTTTCGTACTCTGATAATGTCGGGTCACTGGTGCTTTTCGCTTTTTCTTTTAAAATGGTATTCATTTCCGCATCTAGTTGGATAAAATTTGTTATGTAAAGCATGTCTTCCAATAGCTTTTCCACGTATTCATTCGCGATTGTGAGTTCGCGATTGGCGTTCGAAAGCGCCTGTTCCTTCAGCGTATCGGTGGTTAAGTAATTATAAATAAACAAAGAGATCGTCGCAGGGATAACGAGGCAAATAATTGAAATAAAAATCACTTTGAACCGAAAGGATTTCGGCTCTAGCTTCCAATGTTTCTTAAGCTTCATACGCTAAACACCCTTTAATACAAAGATAGGGTTGTAATCGTTTACAACCCTTTCTTTCTATTATTATAGTTTCGTTACATGCTGTCTATCACTATTTATTACTATCAATGATTCCCTGTACTCTTTCTTGGGAAGCTTCAATCGTTTTTTCTACATCTTGTTCACCAAAGATGAGTTTTTCATATTCTTCATTGATGACTTTGTAGATTTCAGCCTGATAGGATACAGGTGAAATGATCTTAGAGGACTTCGCATTTGTTAACACATTAATTAAAGAGTCTTTATCAACTTTTTCAGGGCTCACTGTTCCGCTAAGGATTTTGTCAACAATGCCTGCTAAATCCCCTTCACTCACCTTGCTCCAAGACGGAATGTTTTTCCCTTGTACAATTTGCCCTTCTGTTGTATACCAACGAATAAATGTATACGCTGCATCCTTATGTTCAGATGTGCCCGCCACTGCCATGAAGTCTGTTGTTACAGGTGTGAATCCGCCTGTAGCATCTTTTTCATTCTTCGGATAAGGTGCAACCGCGACATTAAAGTTTAATGGGAACTGTTCTGTCCCGCCAAGCTCTGTATTCATCCAGCTACCGATTAGAATCGAACTAGCATCCTGATTAAAGAACTGATTACGGTAATGAAGCTTTTGCGATAAGATATCTGTGTAAGGAACGGCTGATTGATCTTCTTTTTCCATTTTTACACGTAGCTCAAGCGTCTTTTTGAACAGTGGATGATCAAGATTCGATTTTCCATCTGCTGTTGTAAATTCCGTATCTTCTTCTTCACTCGCTAACGCCAGCTTTAAAAATTCCATCCAGCCCCCATTTTGCGGTCCGTGGAAGTAGGTTCCATAATGATCGTCTGTTGTCATGGCCTTCGCGTATTCAGCAAATTCATCCCATGTCCAATCTGTTGGTACTTCTAAACCAGCAGCGTCCAAATGATCTTTATTTAACAGAACATACCATGGATTAAATTTACCTGGAAGCGAGTAATACTTCCCGTCAATTTGTGTATCTACTTTATATTCATCCGTTACCTTGTAGCCTTCTTCTGTAATAAACTCATCGATTGGGGCCACCATTCCCATACTCACACGTTGAGCATAGCTTGCTGGATCACTGAACATAAGCACATCCATTTGCTCTCCTGAAGCAGCAGCTAAATCTAGCTTTTTCGTTGCTTCCTGCGTATCACCTTTTTCACTAAGAATAACGAGATCTACTTTGATGTTCGGGTATTTTTCTTCAAAGGCAGCAATCGTTTCCTTCCAGTTATAAGATGCTTCGTTTCCGTGCGTGTGGAATTTAATCGTTACCTTTTCATCTGATTCCGATTCGGACGATGCCTGTTCCTTGGTGCTGTTTCCAGAACAACCAGCTAATGCGATACAAAAAACAGAGACTAAGATAAATATGGACCAGATCTTCCTTTTCATTCTCTTTCCCCCTACTACTTTATTTATTGAAAACCCTTACAAAACAAGTGTAGCAAAATCAATTTTTACCAACATATCAATAAATTTACCTGTTATGAGAATAATTTGACCACTATTTCGCAAGAGACTACTAGGATCTAGAAACTTCCACCTCAAATTTTTGAGCTACTTTATGAAATAATAGAGTTGAAATATACATTAGTATATAACTTATCCCACTGCCGAAAAAGAGGAATCCTACCCCATTGAAAAAGATACTAATGGTGACCATACAAATCACTGCAAGGAACATGACAAAGGAATAAAGTGGATAGGAAATTCCGAGCAAAAAAGCCACTTTTACATATTGAATCGTGTTATGTTCGAAATGAACAAAGACAGGGAATATATACAGCATGACGATACTAAAAAGCAATACCACACCTATTAAACAACCTAGTAATATTGGATAAAGAATTCCTTGTAATGATCCGATTAACATCCAATCTAAGAATAAAATTAAGGTAAAACCCAGTAACACCAATCCTAAACGATTCGCTGTCCAGAACTCCTTTTTATAAATCTTAAAAAAGAGCGAAAAAATGGGCAACTCCTTTTCCCCCTGTAACCACTTCCGAATAATCGTGAACATCGCCACTGTCGAAGGCGCAGCTCCAAAGATGAACAGCCCCAGTCCCATAAATAACAACCATAGAAGATTTAAATAGGCCAATCGAGAGAACCATTGACAAGCATGATACAGCTTCCCTGTTACCCCTGTTGCATCCATCTATATTTTCTCCTTTCTTTTAGTCCTATTTTATTAATTTTATAAATTTAAACAGGGTATGAATAAATGTTATTTTGACCTTTCATATAAAAATCTTTACCTTTTTCCTCTTGGACAACCTTCTCATGACAAAATGAAAGGATGGAACATATGCGTTCCATCCTTGAATACTTCTATATTACTTAATTGTTAGTATTAGAATTTAGAGTGATAGTTTTCAATTTCCCAAGCGTGAACGGAGATGCGGTAGCTATCCCACTCAGCTTTTTTCATTGCCACATATTCACCATATACGTGCTCGCCTAATGCCTTAGCACCAAAATTGCTTGCTTCTAATTCAACTACTGCTTCTTTTAAGCTGCCAGGAAGGTTCTCAATTCCTAAATGAGCTCTTCTCTCATCAGACATATGGAAGATATCTTCGTTAATCGGAGCTGGAGCTTCTAGTTCTTTTTCAATTCCATCTAAACCTGCAGCTGCAATTACTGCAAACGTTAAGTATGGGTTTGCAGATGGATCTGGACAACGCAATTCGACACGAGTCGCAAGACCTTTCTTAGCTGGAATACGGATAAGAGCAGAACGGTTAGACGCTGACCAAGCAAGGTAACAAGGTGCTTCATAACCTGGTACTAAACGCTTGTAAGAGTTTACTAGCGGGTTCGTTACAGCCGCGAAGCTCTTTACGTTTTCAAGTACTCCTGCAATGAAATGGTACGCTTTCTTCGATAATTGTAACTCATCAGATGGATCAAAGAAGGCATTTTCGCTTCCTTCAAAGAATGACATATTCACGTGCATACCAGAACCATTGATTCCAAATGCTGGCTTCGGCATGAATGTTGCATGCAATCCAAATTTCTGAGCAATCGTCTTAACAACCCACTTATACGTAGTAGACAAATCTGCAGCTGTTAAAGCATCTGCATACTTGAAATTGATTTCATGCTGTCCTTCAGCTACCTCGTGGTGAGATGCTTCAATTGTAAAGCCCATTGCCTTTAACGCACGGTAAATTTCTAAACGAACGCGTTCTCCAAGATCGTGTGGTGATGGCTCGAAATAACCTGCTTTATCACTTAGTTCTTGAGTTGCGTAGCCATTCTCATCTGTCTTGAATAAGAAAAACTCTAGCTCAGGTCCAACTGAAATCGTATATCCACTTTCAGCAGCACGCTCAACCGTTTTCTTTAAAACATTTCTTGTATCTCCATCAAATGGTGTTCCGTCTGGGTTTTTTACAGAACATAAAAATCTTGCTTCCGAATACCCCTCTTCAACTGACCAAGGAAGAACAGCAAATGTTGTTAAATCAGGTTGTAAGTAAAGGTCGGACTTATTAATAGGAGAGAACCCTTTAACAGAAGATCCGTCAAACATCATTTTTCCTTCTACTACATCCTCTAATTGCTCAACTGTTACTGTCACATGCTTTAAGATACCTTCAATATCAACGAATTGTAAGTGTAATAGTTCCACACTTTTTTCTTTTATCGTTTCTTTAATTTGATCTAGAGTTGAAGTTTCTAATTCTACTAAAGTTTTTGACATGTTAGATAATCCCCCACCATTATGTTATATTATATGACATTCATTAAAATGTATTATAATAGATGTTTCACAATTCGACAACTTCTTTTTTAAATTTTTTGATAACTTTTTTTCTATCTACCATTCTATTTAAAAATCTAAGACAATAAAAAAATACCATGTAAGCATTTACATGGTATCTGTCTAGCCATATGTGGAATCCATGCCCTATCTAGAGCTCCGATTTCAATTTTTTCACGTATTCCGGAATTTTATTTTCTCGACTGCAATTATTACAATAATATTTCTTCACTAAGTCATCACACAGGTACGTTTTTAACGCAAACTCTGGAATACGTTGAGGCACTCCACAATGCTGGCAGAAGAATAAATATTCACTCTTTTTCATGGACCTCACTCCCATTTAATCATTTTTAGTTTGTTTCCAACGAAATTAGGTACTATTATGTGTATGAGGCCTAAGCTTGTAAAACTACATCTTTTTTCTTGCAGCTAAGTTAAAAAATCCTTCTTTCTTCTATTATACTATTGAAACCGTTTTCTCGCATGGTTCATATTTCATGGACAAGCTACTTTTACATGTTTTTAAAGGGAAAAAGAAAGTGTTACTATTGGGTAAGAAATTACTCTTGTGGAGGTATTCATGAAGAAACAAGTCAAAGTCGTGGCAGCTGTGATTGAAAATGAACACGAAGAAATTTTATGTGTCCTCCGCTCATCAACGATGACCATGCCAAATATGTGGGAGTTTCCTGGAGGAAAGGTCGAAGAGGAAGAGGATTTGAATACAGCGATTAAGCGCGAGATTCACGAAGAACTGGGCTGTCTCATCGAACCCGATGAATTACATAACGAACATATCCATGAATATGACTCGTTTTTCATTCAATTGATCACGATCAAATGTCGTTTGGTGGATGGGATCCCCCTGCCGAGTGAACACTCGAAGCTCCTTTGGCTGAAACGAGAAGATCTGTCTTCCCTTGTTTGGGCACCTGCCGATATTCCGGCAGTCGAGTTGTTAAGGAAGGAATGGACATAGAAGTGGATGGGGTTGGGAAAGAGAGGTTCACTCTTCCCCATCTAATCGAAGCTTTAATAGATACCCGTACATAGCTAAGAAAATAAAGATTCCCAACGTCTGAAAGGTCCCCACGATTGTTTTCACCATAAAGCTTCCTCTTAAGCTTGATTTATAGGTTATGATATAATTCCCAACCGCAGAGTCCGCAATGATTAAGATTACCCAACTTAGAGTCACTAACACCAAGCCGAGACGCACCAACCAACTATGTATCTTAGATTTGTTCAAATAAATTAACACATTAACAAGGATGAACCCTATTGCGGCAACCACAATATACAACCAGCCCGAAAATTCCGCATCGACCTTGATTAAGAAAACCATGTACTGAATCGTAAAGCTCATGCTAAGTAAAAACAAGGGCACACTATAAAAACAGGTAGCCATGAATTCCTTTTTGCTTTCTCGTATGATCAGCACCAATGCTACAATGACCGCCGGAATTCCAAAGACCCAATATATCAGCGCCCACCCATATAAGGCGTTTGCATAACTCTCATTTAGTGGCAGCTCCACGACTCCTTGAAAGGAATCCCCTTCAATATGGTCCACGATCAGATACCAGCCCAATAGTAATACGACGAAGAAACAGCCGAACAATTTCAGTCCGGTCATCCATGACTTCGCTTCCTTCTTTGCTTTCCGCTTCTTTTTACTCAATATTATTGCACCAACTTTACTTTAGTAGATCTTCTTAACACAAGATAACACAACAAACATGACCAAAATAAGGGAATTACTAACTATTTTTCTAGCAAGATTTAAAAATACGGACTTCCAGTGATATGGAGGTCCGTTACATGTGTCTAATCCTTTTTTGAAAATAAACTAGCAAGCGCTGAGGAATTAAATCCTTTCATGATCAGCCATACGGCTAAAATCATTTCATTCGCTGCTACTGGTAATGCCAACAGCCCACCCCAAACAGACACTTGTTCAATGACATCAAACATGACTAACAAGGCACAAATAAATACAAGAGTTGCCCCTGTCATACCTAAGATTGGGATAAACCTTGGTACGAGCTTTGTTTTATAAAATATATAACTGTACATCATCGTATTGATACCGAGCATGAAATTGGGACCTAGCATAAATGTCCATTCATGGATGGCTTTTAATACGGTACCTGACGTTTGAAAAGCTGCTACATCTGGAGCTCCAGCAGCAACAAATTCCTGACTTAAAGTCAAAAGAGACAGCACACTGATCACACCAACCGTAATGACAATCGCTTCAAGAAACCGAAAACAAACATGCCATAAAGCGATGGTTTCGTTATACCTTCTTAAAATCGGAAACATTGTGGTTGCTGTACCAACCGCTGAAACGACAAGAATTAATTCCATTAGTGCTCCCAATATGACTTGGTTGGCGTGTTTGGAACCATTGATCAAGTAATCGGAACCGTTTAGGATCGGATCGTATAACATCACACCTGCTACCGCCGATACGGCTGCAAGAATAAACAATACTCCCACTATTTTGGCTGCTTTTTGGTTTGACTTCATTTACTTATCCCCTTCTGTACATAAAATGACAAACGGTAAAGCAAAAACAATCAATAATTCTTACTGCGTTGGATCATCTCCATAAAAGAATACTTCTTCCAACGGTAAGTGAAAGGCGTGAGCAATGCGAAAAGCGAGTTCAAGAGATGGGGAGTAGTTTCCCTTTTCGAGAGCCACGATGGTTTGTCTTGTTACGCCCACCTTGTCAGCTAATTGCTGCTGGGTCATTTCATCATGATTGAATCGTAATCTTCGAATGTGATTGCCGACAAGATTTTTACCCATTTCAGACTCCTCTCCGATAGTGATAAAGTTTCGTAGCCGATCCGGTCACATCAGAAACAAAGCCCGAAATGATCAGAATCATGAACATGACGTGTAACGGCTGATAGATGATCAGTGATCCCATGGCAAGAAGAAAGCCGATGACAAACACAAAAAACGAATTTCTGAACGCTTTCAAATCGATTAACTTATCCAATTCATCCGCAAATTTTGGTTCTTTTTCTCTGGTTGTCATTCTAAAGATGATGTTAAAGATGATGCTGATTACGATGTGTGCGACGATTGAAACGACAGTCAAGATGAGGACGAAACTACCCCAAAAACGAAAGGCTTCAGAAGACTCTAGCCCTCCTTCGGGATACTGAGGGTACATATACAAACAATAAAATCCGAAAATGAGAATAGCACTAATCAACGAAACGATACTTTTCTTTTCTTGATACGTCATAATAAACCTCCCTTGTCAATTTACTTTTACATCATGTTAAACTTGTTATACATAATGTATAATAAACTTTACATGAAGTCAAGAATATTTTACCAAAAAAAGACCGGACACTGCCCAATAGGATCATGTGCCGGCCTTTATTGTAATGTATTTTATTAGGGCATTTTAATAATTCAAACTAAAATAGGGATACCCGAAGACACCCCATGTTCAGAGATATTCTATTGTGAAATCTTACTTTGTGACATTTGTAAATATTGACCATTGCTTACCGTTACACTATACCGCCCATTGAATAGTTCATTATCAACGATATCACTTTTTCCGATAGGCCCTGCTAGAACAGCGGCGTAACCTTCGCCATAGCTTTCCAAAACATATGCTCCTGCTGGAATATCGACTCCCACTTTATAAAAGCCAGCATCTTTATAATCTGTCACATTGTTTAAGACTTCATAAATTTGCTTTGCTCCCGACACATCTAATGTAGGGAAGGCAACCGTACTAATTAATACACCCTGTGATTCTATGTTACCAGCACCATGGACATACACATAACCGAAACTGTCAAAATTATTATTATCAATAATGTTATTGGATGCGTCATTCTCGGAATAATACTTGCCGCTCCCTGCAAACGATACGAACGCATATTCACCTGGAGGAATATCCCCCTTAATGTACGAACCAGAATCAAATGCTTGTTTCGACGCAAACAACGCTTGAATACCTTCTATCATTTTTTGCTGAGGCGTTTTCTCTGCTTCCTTTTCCGCTTCTTCTACTACCTCTTCTTCCTCTTCAACTTGTTCCTCTGATGCGCTCTCTTCGTCGGTTACATCCTTCTCTTCTTCTGTAGTTGGTTCAGGTGTTGCAGTTTCCGTTGGTTCACTGTTCATGCCAAAGACTACAAAACCAATAATCATCACAACAAAAGAGATACCCGCATTCCTGAATTGTTTTTTAGCTTTACCAGATTTTCTCACTAAAGAGAGAATCCCTATGATTAAAAATATGAATGTGGTTACAAGTGCAAGCAAAGCAATAATTAATCCGAAATCATCCATTTTTTTGCCCCCTAAAGATAAAATGACATATTACCATCATCATTTGACACAAACTATTTAATTATTCTTTAAATAGACTGGATTTTTTTGTAAGCGAATTCATGTCAACCATTCTAATTAAAAAAGGAATTAATCCGAA
The DNA here is from genome assembly GCF_036676585.1 of Robertmurraya sp. NCBI lineage: Bacteria > Bacillati > Bacillota > Bacilli > Caryophanales > Bacillaceae > Robertmurraya > Robertmurraya sp. The sequence goes on along the minus strand of NZ_JAKFCQ010000156.1, from coordinate 27,263 downwards.
AAGATGGATTAATTCCTTTTACTAACAAATTGGTCATTCTACATTCATTATTCCTCAGAAAAATAGGAACAACAATAATCAACAACCGAATGAACTTTTAAAGAAAAGCTTTCGTTTGCAGGCACATAAAACACGCCATTATTTTCGATCGTTTTCCAATCTTGTCCCTGTAATTTATATTCAAGTACTCCCGCTTGAATATCCATCTCTTCTTTTTGAGATGTTGAAAATTCATATTCTCCCGGAAGCATAATTCCTAACGTTTTTCGGGTTCCATCTTGAAAAACTACCGTTCTACTAGTTACCTTTCCCTCAAAGTAAATATTTGCTTTCGTAGAGATTGTTACATTCGTAAATTCTGCCATTGGATCCATCCTCTCCCTTTTCTGTCCTCATTTAAACATAAAAACTATCATTGGGGAACAAAAAGTTGAGAGTTTTGTGGTCCAATATTCAGTTTTAATCTATTAATCCACTCTGTTATTCTGCTAATTTTTATTCCATGCTTCAGTTGGAGCAATCTTTTCAATTTCTTAACCAGCAAGCAAGGGAACAATGATCATAGAAAAACCTACACTGATTAATAATGTGATAAGCCAATCCCTTTTCTCTGTCTTTTTAAAAAGAATATTTAAAACGGAACTAATACAAAAACAAATTAAGAACACGAATATTACCATAATTATTGATTCCATTTGAATAGCCCCCTGATAAATAAAATCCGTATAAGTAGTGAAAGACTCTAATCCTTCTTGATAAGAGTCTAGAATCTTTACTATAAGTCTATAAAAAGTTCCATATTAAAAATAAAGATAAGAGTTACTATTACCATAATTACTGTCGTAATATATTGCTTAGTATTCTTTAGATAAATATATTCTAGAACGGCTTGAAATCCTCCTAAAAGGATAAGGTAACTCATCCAAAACAGCTTTTTAATAAATATCGAATCATTATTTACGGTAGACCATAATATGGTTAAAAAAATGACAAGAATAATCCCTCTACCCCATTGATCTATCTTTTTCCCAGGTGTATCAGAGATTTTCTTTTTTTCTACTCCAAGGAACTTATTGATTAATTTTTCTAATACATAAAACAACAAAAGCAGAACAGCTAGAATTACAATAAATTTCATTCTATCCCCTCCATAGAACGATTTGTCACTAGCTTATTTACGATTAAACATGGGAAAAGTTTCAATCTAACAGGGTTCGTTCAAGAAGGTATTTTCGCATTACTTGAAACTAACGTAGCTCTAAATTTCAGCGTACTTAAAATCATGAAAATTCGTAATACCTTCCAGTTACACTATACGGTCATCGAAAAATTAATCTTTTCTAAAATCGTATGTTTCGTTAGGTATCTTTAATTTATGGCCATTAATAACAACCGTATTTTCATTTTCCCACTTTATTTCCGCTTGTTCCTCATGATAGTTCCAATATATATTCTTTGGCCTTCTATTCTCTTCATTGAAATACAATACTCCTAGAACAGCATAATCTGTTGTTGCCCCACCATTATTTTCATAAGCTTTTATCGTGTAATCACCATTAGGGGAAGTAGATTGTGAAATAAATTCTCCTGAATTTAATCGATTAATATCAAATAACAGCCAGTATACACCATATGCAAATAAACAAAGTAACAACAATGAAATAATGATTACATTCTTTTTCATATATATTCACCCAAGAGTTCATTTAATAAGAATTTTATCTTTTTGTGCGTTCCTCAAACATTCCCTAACCTTAAATCTGGCAACATTAGGTCAAATTGGTTTTTACATCGTTATTAGGATCATGACGCCTATGAAAACCGCAACCACACTACTAAAAATAAGAAAGGTTTTGACCATCCACCACGGAAGTACATTCATAATGGCTGCGAAGATAGCACCATCTAAACCTTGACCCGTTCCTGTGAATTTCACCGACTTGTATTGCTCTTTTGTATATTTAAAAATAGTCACATACAGTCCTACTGTTCCTAATCCAATCAATCCAATAGATAGTAAATAATACAAGTAAGCCACACCTTAAATCATATTTTCCGTCATTTTTATCATCTCTTGCATTACTAAAAAAATACAATCGCAGATTTCATGAGTTTTCAACAAATTCCCACTATAAATTATCCGTTGAACAAGAAAAGCTGCCTGGTAAGCAGCTGTTCTCATTCATATATGCATTTCATTTCCCCTCAACAATCTCTGCAAATTCCTCAAGAGTAGTGGAATACGTAATATAAATTCTCGGTAAAAAGTAAAGCTCATCCTTCAAGCCCTTCTCAGAAAATAATTCAGGAGTTGTCGTTAGTCCAAACCTATAGTACTTCTTCGTTTCTTCTACCACCTTTCTATTTGTATTGCCATATGGGTAAGCAAGAGCAATCACTTGTTCGCCCGTTATCTGTTGAATTTTTTCTTTGGACTTTTTTAGTTCGATTTCAAAATTGGTTATTTTCGTCAAATCAGGATGTGTGGCGGTATGAGACTGGATCGAGATCATACCGGAACCAACCATCATTTTTAGATCCGATGATGATAATCGGTTGGAACGGCCGATAAAGTCAGAAAGAACAAACACCGTACCGGTTGGTTGAAACTTTTCACTTTTTAGTTTTTGAAAAATGGCAAATGCATTCAGATTGTTTTTGTATCCGTCATCAAAGGTAATGAAAATTGGCTTTTTAATTTTATTTCGGTCTTCCCATTGTTCAAACGTTAATAAGGTAAAACCATGATCTCGTAAATATATCATTTGTTTCTCGAAATTTTCAGGGGTTACATATAACTCTTTAGAACCCACACCCTTAAATTCATCGATCGAATGATAAATTAAAATAGGGACTTTCTGCTGAGCGAAAACTTGTGATGGAAGCAGGACAATAAGAAAACATAGGAACACTATTGCACTCTTTTTCATAAATTCCCTCGCCTTTATATACCTTTTCCACTTATTGTTCCTCAATTATTTGTTCTTTATCTCTCTTCATTCGCTTGAAGTGGCTGATTTGCTAAAATCGTTTCTACTTCTTCGTACCCCTCTAAAAAGGCAAAGTTATACCTTGCTGGAAGCGCAAAAACATACTCATTATTTTGCCCTAATAAAGTTGGACCAACAGGAGCAGCACCTATATGAAATTCCCCTTTTTCAAGCGAGGACCATTGAGTAAGAGTAAAAATCAATATCGGAATATCTTGTCTTGGCTTTTCCTCTGACCATTGAGGATGCCTAATGAAAAGAATGGGACCATGTTCCATTGTATTATTTTGTTCTGAAATCCCTTCCCAAGAATCCGATACAATCTGGTAATCACCCCAACTTTTTGGAAGGTTAAAAGTAAAACCATATTCTGTATTTTTATAAAGAATTTCTGTGTCTTTATTCTGATCAATAACCTCTTTTTCATGGTCCACTATCGTTTCATCTGTTGGTGTTTGTTCATTTGGATCAGAACTAGATGGACGATCCTCATTTATTGGAAGGGTAAGAATGGCGAATAACACGAGGGCTGCTACACTAACTAAACCTAATGAAATCTTTTTCATAATGGTCACTCTCTTTTTCTTTTTATCATAAGAACTTGCAAACTGTAATACATTTTCATGGATGCGATTTTGGGTTTCCTTTGTAAACTGTTTATCATAATCCGGTTCAGGTAAGGATCGGATGTTTCTCTCTAAATCATGAAATTTCTCATTATCTTTCATATAGAAAATCCTCCTTTGCTTTTTGCAGTGCCTTTAGTGCACGATGATAGGTGATTCGAACCTTATTTTCATTCCACTGTAATATGGATGCTGTTTCAGATACAGAAAGTTCTTTAATTCCTCTCAGGATGATAACATCTCGATAATTTGATTTTAATGCTTGGATCGCCTCGTAAAGTAACCGGTTATTTTCATTTTCTTGAAAAATGATCTCCGGTGTTTCCTTTTCTGTTTTCTCTTCCCAGAACCAAAGCTTTTGCATCATCCTTACGCGCTTCCTTTTTCTCATTTCATCCATCCCTACATGGCGTGCAATCGAAAAAAGCCAGGTTTTAGGACTCGATTTTTGCTGAAACGTATCAAAGCCTTTAATGGCTCGGATAAAAACTTCCTGCACCAGATCCTCAACATCACTCGACCCAATGTAATAAACCAAAAAATGATAAATATCTTTGTTGTACAAGTAAAACCACTCCGAAATTTTGTTGCTAATCATCAGCTGGTCAACTCCATTTTCCCCCCGATTTTTTATACTCATCAATTAGTCGATTCACAGCCACATTTATTTCACACTTTTTACAAATATCTATTCTTTATAACGTTTTTTTAACTCCCTGCTCGAGTAAAAAAAGAATTTGACATTCAAGTTTTGTTTAATAGTAAAAGGCATCCCTATTTTAAAGGAATGCCCGTTTTCATATAAGTTAGATTTTGCACAACTAATGAAGATTTCTAACCATTTTCTGTTTTGTAGTTCCATGTACAAAAGCTAGTAAAAAAGCCTACAAAGATCACGGTCAAAATCGACAAGAGAAAGGTATCTTTTGAAATGAGCCATCCTCCTATGGAAATCACAACCGTATCGATGACAAATATGATCATTCCAACATTGATGTTAAAAAATTTTGATATAAATTGGGCAATGAGGTCTGTTCCTCCTGTACTTGTTTCATATCTAAGCATGATCCCAATACCCACTCCAATAAAAATCCCTCCCAATATCGAACTAACTATCGGGTGAAAAATCATATCAGATGGTAAAAGTTGAGAAGAGGCCAGTAAATCAATGATAAAGGAAGATATGAGCATCCCATGCAAACTATTATAAAAATAATTTTTGTTATATAACCAAGCTAGCACAAAAATCGGGACACTCAAAAATATAATGACTAAACCCGCTTGTATCCCCGTTAAATACTTTATTATTAAACCAATCCCAATGATTCCACCATCAAGTACCTCAAAAGGAACTAAAAAAAAATTGATACCAAAAGACAATAACATACTGCCAAGTAGGACAATTCCTGTTTTCTTAAGGAAATACACCATGTTGACTCATCTCCGAACTATTTATGGCCTGTCCTTAATATATGCTTTTTATGGTGGTTTCTTTCATAAAAAAAAAGCCACTAGTGCTAAAATAAAGGGTTCCGTTTTGAGGTACTATTTTCAAAATACGTGCCGAAATGACAGTTATATGGGCATCGCTATTGGTATATAAAAAAGTAAAACTCATAAGATGTATTGTCCTTAATCGAGTAACCAGCTAAAGTAAAATAAGCGGATATTTTTCCGTTAAATGCAGAATGGAGCTTGTTATGAGGTGAATAAGAGGAGTTTTTCCGCTTACGCAAAGCAAAATCACTCCTTTTCGATTTTTTTGAGCCAATAGGTGGAATCTCTCCGTCTATTTTAATGTTTTTTAATAATAATTATTAATTAGGCGGAATTTCTCCGCCTATTTCTCAACTCGGGTGCTTAAAAAACTACGCTCCATCATAAACCAAAAATAAATCTGTTAAGTTTATTCCGAACTTTTCTTATTTGTCAGTAAATAACCACATACAAGTACAACTGCAATGACTGCAGAAATTACCGAATATCTTAAAATATTAAAGAAAAACTCTGGGTAAGGTGTCACCGTAAATGTAGTCATCCCGTCTACGTCTATCGTGTTTTGTTCCCTTTTCATAAAAATAATTAATAAGAAGAAAGAACCTATAAATGAATATATCCCTGTTTTCACTAAAATTTTCTCCATGAGTTAATTCCTCCAGAAAATTTTTCTATCTTCCCTTTGATTTTACCATAATTATCCTGAAAGTACTTGTTAAAATAGGTATTAAACAAATCGGGTTATTTCATTCCTCATCATCCCCGATCTTTCCTACATAATCGATGAGGAAGTGCAAAATCATCAGAGGGACAATCGAGTCTAATCCAATATATAAAATGGCGAAAAACAAGCCAAACAATGAGGTTTTAATGACATTCAGAATTCCTTGGTAAGTGTGGGCCAAACCAAATAACAAGGAGGAAAGGATCAACACGGGCCAAATGGAAAGACCCGGAAATAGCTGAAATAGGACAAAAATTAAAAACCCTCGATAAATGATTTCTTCCGTGATTCCCGCTGTCCAAGACACATACGTCCATACACGTTTGTCTTCTTTCGAATGTGGCAAGATGTCTTTAAACGCGATTTTCTCGTGCTGTCTTTTCTTTAGCTCGGCAATGTCGGTTCTCATTTTTATACTAACCTTGGAACCTACTAAATAATATATGAGACTAACCAAATAGATCCCTGCTAATCCGAAAGAACCATACGTGACCCAAGGTCCTAAAGTTGATGTATTAATGGAGATTCCTTTTAAGCCGATGTCATGGAAGTTCAAAGGACCAAATGCAGTTACTCCAAGGATTATAAAAGTTGGAATCCAAAGTCCGAGCATGACTTTTTTATAATACTTCACTCTCTCCAATGGAAATTGTGCGACTCTCCGTTTAAATTTCTGATAATCAAAATAACCATAGACGGGTTCGTACGTCACGAGAAATAGAAGGACGATCCAATAGAAAATACTCAATGATTTCCCCTCCCTTGATTCACTAGTTCATAAAAGGCACGTTCATCGTCAACTGTGAAAAAAATTCGTTGTATGGTTTTGCTTTTGTTTTGGATCGGCTCCGATAAAACGATTTCAAAAGTCGGTTCGTCAAAACCTAATAACGAGAGGTCGAGCACTTCTTTATTTTTTCGGTCATTCTCAAAGTTCAATTTTCCACTCTTGATCTCTAAGATATCTGAAAGCTGAATATGAACAGCCGGGCGAAGTCCTACTTTTATGATGAGTTCGTCGTTTTGAAGGATGATAGGGTTCTTGTTGACCGCTCGTAAATCAAGGATGAGGAAAAGAATAGTGGATATTGATAATAATAGATGAATCCAGTGAAGAAAGGGGCTCCATTTGTAGAGTAGATAGGATACCCCCACCGTTTCTACCATACATACACAGACCATCGCAATGATAAACCCCGTGTACCCGGACTTCTTATGATACGTGAATTGCTGATTGACAACAGCCGTCTCCATTACCCTTCCCCTCCTCTCACGACGATTTGGTGGAGCTTTTTCAAAATTTCGTGATACTTGATAATATCCTCTTCTGGAAGCTGCAGAAAGTATTTTTCTAACACCCTTTCATCAATCTCAGTCATTTCGTTAAAAAAGGCCTCTCCCTTTTCATCAAGTAACACAAACACCTCTCTTCGGTTGTCCTTGTTCACCTCCCGTTTCACGTACTGCTTTTTCTCCAGCTTTTGGACAAACTGACTTGCTGCACTTGGGGTTCCATTGATGATATTGGCTACTTCGTTCATCGTCAGTTGTTGTTTTTTCTCTAAAATGCTTAAAACGAGAGATTGCTTTTGGGATAACTCATTTTCGTCGAGTAGCTTTTTATATTCGTTGATAAAAACAAATTTGATGTCTTCAGAAAAATGATTGGCTTCGATGAGAATTTGTTTTATGTCCATAGGGGTTCTCCTTTCTTAAGAAGAATGAATAGTTTAGTTTTATTAAATATTAAGTACACTTAAATGTTACACCATATTTTTCCTAATAGCTAGAAAAATTTACAAATAAAAAACCTGAAATCGGTATGACTTCAGATAAATTACGAGAAAGTATAAAAACCCTTTTTGGTCCCCTAGCTACATTATTTTGATGGATGTTTCGTTAAACCATTTGATTTAAAATTCTCTTTTAATTCCCTAAATTGCGTTGGTGTCATTTTTTCCAAGCGTTTAAAAATATTTGATAGTGTTCTATAGCTGTAATAGCCCACTTTATATGCGATTTCAGAGACGCTCTGTTGTGTGTTCTCAAGTAAGTATTTCGCTTCTGTTATTCTTCTTATTTGGATTAATTCGAGGATATTATAACCGAATTCTTTCTTAAACGTATTAGAGACATATGAATGATTTAATTCAAAATTCTGAGCTATACTGTTTAAGGTAAGCTCCGGGTCTCGGTAATTCGTATCAATATAATTCAAGACTTCTTTCATTTTGCTGCTGTTTTTCAAATGATTTTCAAAATCTATTATTCTTCTATAAACCACTAATAACATCCTCTCGATCTCATGGAAATCATTCGTAGTTAACATTTTGTTGATTTCAGAAAACGATAAAAGGTCTTCTTTCTTTGTACCTTCTTTTGAAAGGGAAAGATGTTGAATTTTAAACATTAAAATATCTAAAAATCCGTATACAACTTGTTTCTTTATATGATTGGGCAATGGACTTCGTTGTATCAGTCCCAATAATTCTCTGATTGATTGATCTGCACTTTCTAGATCACCCTCAATCAATTGTTTTACGATTAGAAACTGTTTTTGAATTCTATCATTAGTAAATACTTCAAATTCAATGAACATATTTTCTGAGTCTTGCATAGATGCGTCCATTGACTGAATATCTGATTGGGCTCTCATTGAAAAATCCATCTTCCTCTCTTTTAAATCGTTTGTACGAACGTTAATTATGATATAAATTTTATCAAAATTAATGTAACAGTTCCAAACGATTCGGAAAAATCAGACTTTAGTAGGTGGTTTATTATAGAAAAAAAACACTCCTATACGAGTAAAAGTATAAGAGTGTTTACGAACCTACTATTTCCACACTACGTCTGTTAAGAATTTATTCAATAATTGAGGCCATGTGAACCAATCATGAGCACCATTTACATTTTCAAATTCGTAAGGTATTTGGTTTGCGTCTAGTACTGACATGAATTTTAGGGTATTTATCTCCGAATTAAAGCCTACATCATGGTATGCCATATCATACCATGCCGCAGCCACGAATAGCTTAGGTTTACGTAAGTCATCTAAATTGTAATTACTTAAATCAACCCTGGCATCTGCTCCACTAAAGATCCCGAAATATCCAAAATTAGTTGGATTGCTGTAATAAATGTTCGTAGTGGTTAAAGCTCCCATGGAAAGACCAGCAAATGCTCGATCATTGGAATCTTTAGAAACATGATAGTTTGATTCCATAAATGGAATTATATTTTCCATCATATTTTTTGTAATTTTAGCCATGTCCCAACCAAATACGGAATTATTCATCGTTACCACAATCACTGGCTCCGTTTTCTTCTGTGCAATTAGGTTGTCAAGAATATTGGCAGCGCTACCTGTATTAAACCAATCCGCTTCATTACCACCTCCACCATGTGAAAGATAGATCACTTTATACGGCTCATTGCGATTCGGATCATAACCGTGTGGTAAATAGATTCCTAGAGACTGATCGGTTGTTAATAATCCACTGGTTGAATATGTTTCAAAGGAAACACTTCCAGTCTTTGCTCCTTTTTTTGGTAATACATAGGAATAATCAAAGGATTGTTTTTTTGAATCAAAAGGTACATAGGCCATGCTTAGATTCTGTTTCCCAGTATCCTGGTTTGCGATTGGCATATTTGATGGATCTGCAATGGTTACCCCATCAACAATATAGGAATATGGGTACCCGCCACTAGGAAGTGGCATGCTTATTGTCCAAAAGTCAGTTCCTTCTACTTTCGTCATTTCCTTTACGTATGGCGTGCTCATATTTAACGGAAACATTTCTTTTGTCCACTCTTCTGGACTATACGTTGGTACATTTTCAATTGGGTAGTCTACACCGGGATTTGCAAATTGGAATTGTCCATAAAACTGAACGGAATTAGCCGTTTCATTCTTATATACAAAAGTTGCTGTATATCCTGTAGGGGAATGATTATCACGATTAACAGTTACTCCTTCTTTTTTTACACCATTTTCCACATTCACCCCAATATCTTGTGCACTAACTGGCAATGCTAAGACGCTCGTTATAAATATGGCAATTAATAAAAAATACATATACCTTTTTAACAGTGATTTCATTTTTTACTCCCCTTTCAAACTATTTATTAAGATCTATAACACTAGTAAAAAGCTTCTTCTTCTCCCTCCCCTCAATTCTCCCAAAAAGTTGTAAGCGTTTTATAATTTGATCATATCAAGAGTAGTCTTTTACAGAAAGTCTCACTTTTTTAGTGATGTACTCATTTTTTTCTCTAGATGCTCTATCAAATAGGTTAAAAAGAGCACTCATTAAATGAATGCTCAATGAAACAGAGGCGCTATTATCATCATTATTTAAGATCTTCCTCTGTCATTCCAAAGGCTTTTAAAACTACGTTTCGGTTTAAAGCATCTCGCAATGGATAAGGAGTGCTTGTAACATTTTCAGCCTTCCCATCAAACCATCTTACAAATGCAGAATTTTCGCCAGTTTTATAGCTCGTTTCCTGCCACTTCGCTAGACCATTTCCATTTGGATTCCCTTTTTTTACAAAATTAGCATAGTAAGAGGACATCTTCTCTGCCATGGAGTAATCTGCAGGGGTCCAGGATCTCTGACCAGCAGTATTTCTTATTGAATTGAAAAAGTACCATAATTCTGAGGAATGAAATGCGCCATAAAATTCTTCATTTCTTCCAGGAGGAGCATGATCGAAGTAGTAGGTGTAAACATTTAGGTTTTTATTATGTGCTTGTATATATTCGGCTGATAGAAGGTATGTTTGATGTAACTGATCACTTCGTGCACGTAAAGATAAGTTATAGGCTTCCGTTGTGTTTGTAGGATTGTATGCCTTTGAATATTCCTCCCCATATGTTGCTTTCATCGTATTTTGAAAATCCTCCAACGACATGTTAGACGGTCCAGGAACAAGCGATGTCATTTCATCTGCTGTACCGCCAATCATAATATCGATCCCATCTAAGGCACCGTCTCTCATAAGATCAACAGATTCTTCTGTGAACACATACCCATCCAATATGTACCCACCACCTTGTAAGGAAGCTGCCGTTAATGAATCATACAGAGTTTGGGTTCCATCAGCGGTTTTTGTTGTCATGTAATATTCCGCAGGTAGAGCTCTTAACTCATCTAGACTCATCTCTTTTCCGAAAGCCTTCGTAACAGCATTTTCAGCCTGGGTTTCTGTTGCTTTAAGAGGTTTATAGGCTGATGCACCTTGTGCCGTTAATAGGCCGTAAAAACCACTTTGAATAATAGCTCTATTAAATAAGCCATCAGCTAATGGCGTTCTTAAAAGCGCCGTTACATTCATCGCTCCAGCCGATTGTCCTGCAATGGTAACTTCATTTGGGTTTCCACCAAATCCAGCAATATAATCATTCACCCAATTTAAAGATTTTACCAAGTCCAATACGGCATAATTGCCTGACACTCCCTGTTCACTTTCTTCTGATAACTCTGGTAGGGCTAGGAATCCAAACATGCTTACACGGTATTGAACCGTAACAACAATAATCCCTTTTTCAGCTAACTTTGATGCATAAAACTCCATTTCCGATGCATGCCCATGATTATTTCCTCCGCCATGGATGTAAACAAGTACAGGGAGCTTATCGTTTGTTTTTTTAGCAGGAGTATACACATTTAGGTTTAGTCCATTCTCACTTGCTTTAGGAGTAAAGCTATCATCGAAATAAAACTCGTCTCCCCAAAACGTTCCAACAGGATTTAAATTGACCTCTTGCATGACTTGGTCGCCCCAGCTATCACTTACCTTTACTCCATTCCATGGCTCCACTGGTTGAGGTTCCTTCCAGCGGTTTTCACCAGCAGTAGAACCCGCAAATGGTACTCCCTTAAATAACTGAACACCGTCCACATCTGTTTTTACGCCTTTCACTAACCCGCCTTCAACCTTTACGATATCTACTTTCTTCCCCTCCTGTCGAGCTGCTTGAGATTGTAAAGGTTCAATGGTGGAAAAAACACAAGCAACAGATAGAATCATCACAATTAAACTCTTAAATGTCTTCATTATCCATCCCCCAATCCTATTAAATTAGATTTGTTCTAGGATGTAGCCCTTTTGTGAATGCGCTTACAAAATATTTTTGAGCATAAAATCGTCCTAAAAACATTTACATACTAAACCTCCTCCTATTTTATAAAATCTCTACAGATTAATTTTATATTTTTACAATACATTTATAATCTTTTTCAATAGTAAGGAATTGGTTTCATCTGGATTTTTTTAATTTTTCAAAAAAAATAGCTGAGGACATTTTATGTTCTTCAGCTTTCAAGGTTATATAAACATCTGTTTCAAGTAGATACCTTTAAAAATCTCGCTTTCTCATAGTCTGCTTCTCCAACCTCAGGTCCTCTTTAATTAAATTCCTCATTAAGGATGCCGTATTGAGCCAAATCATAGTATTGACCAAAACGGGAAACATGCTGTCTCAACGTTCCTTCGTATTTGAGACCGATTTTCTCCATGATTCTCCACGAGCCTGGGTTGGTGGTAAAGCTTTGTGCGTAAATTCGGTTAAGCTGGAGTACTTCAAAACCATATTGTAGAAGAGCCTTTGCCGCTTCGGTTCCGTAGCCTTGTCCCCAATAAGGCTTTCCGACCCAATACGCAAGCTCCCCACGGTTAAAGGTGGAGTTAATGCTGATGGCCATCAGTCCAATTAGCTCATTCGTATCTTTTTTTGTGATCGCGTAAGTGACTAGTTTCCCCTTGCTCTCAGATTCTTTTACACTATGAATAAAGACCACTGCTGATCCCTTTGGATACGGATGAGGAATATTCAGTGTCGTTTTTGCCACATCATAGTCTCCTGCTAATTCTTCAATTCGCTTGGCGTCGGTTGTTTCCAGCTTTCTAAGGATTAATCTTTCGGTTGATAGCGTCATTAGGGCCACTCCTTTTTTTAAAATTAAGCTCCTAGCACCCAGTGAAAAAGCTTTGTATAAGCAAAAGGCAGGCTGATAGCAACAATTGCTCCAACAGCCACGGAGGAACCAACGTACAAAATGAGCTGGCGAAAACTAATTTCTTTACGTTTATAAGCGATATGTAACACTTTGATCATGAATGATACGGTCATCAGGATAATGAGAGCTGAGAAAATACTAGTTATGATAACGGGCATACGTAACCGGACCTCCTTAATATTTCGTTAATGTAAATTTTACCATTTTCGACCTATGATGAACATAATAAATCAGTCTTTATGGAATCACCAGATACTACACCCATCCAGCACCCTCATCCCACTAAATTCTGGTAACCACCAGCATAAATCACTCCCCAACAAAAAAACGACGTGTTTTCACACGTCGCTCTCTTTAAAAAATTGAGGCAGATGCTCCTTATGCGCCTCTAACATTTCGTCCAAGATCTCTTTCGCTACTGTATCCGACGGAGTCAACGGGTTAATGCACATCGCAAGTAACGCGGTGGAATAGTCACCGGTCGCAGCTGCCTCTGCTGCTATTCGTTCAAACGATTTAATTTGCTGAACCAATCCGCGAACGGCGACTGGGAGGTCTCCCATCGTGATGGGCCGTGGTCCGTCCTTTGTGATGATGCAGCTTACTTCGACGGCCGAGTCGTACGGAATACTTGCGATCGCACCGGCATTCATTGTGTTGACTGGTTGGATGTCCCCTTTATCATTATAAATAGAAGTAATCAGGCGAACGGCGGCATCTGAATAATACGCTCCTCCACGTTTTTCGAGCTGTGGTGGTTTGATGTTTAGGTTTTCGTCCTTGTATAACTCGAACAAATCTTTTTCGAGCCGTTGAACAACTTCGGCTCGCGTGCCTTCTTTTTCGGCACTTTCAAGTGTTTTATCGACCATCGTTTTTGTTTTGTAATAATACATATGGTACGGACATGGCAGGGCATTTAGTGCTTTCAAAAACTGTGGCTCCCACCCGTAGCCTGGGATGTTTTTCACAAAGCTTGTGTTATTCGGATCGGTTAAAAGGGTGAATACTTTTTCCTTCACACTCTCCCCATCCACAAACACATCCAAGCCGTACACCATATGATTGAGCCCCGCAAAATCAATGCGGATACGAGAGTGCTCCACACCCAACAACTTCGCAATTCCCATTTCCATGCCAATCGGAACATTACAAAGCCCGACGACTTTTTTAATAGTAGAATAACGAAGAACGGCTTCTGTCACCATACCAGCTGGATTTGTAAAATTGATCAACCACGCGTTTGGACATAGCTCCTCCATGTCGCGACAAATGTCTAGAATCACAGGAATTGTACGTAACCCTTTAAACAAGCCTCCCGGACCATTTGTTTCCTGCCCGAGCACACCGTATTTCAACGGAATTCGCTCATCCTTCGCGCGGGCTTCCAGCAACCCAACGCGGAATTGAGTCGTCACAAAGTCCGCGTCCTTTAACGCTTCCCGGCGATCCAATGTTAAATGTACATCAATCGGAAGGCCTGCTTTTTTCACCATCCGTTTCGCTAGGTTTCCGACAATCTCCAGTTTTTCCTTGCCTGCCTCAATGTCCACTAACCAAAGCTCACTGACCGGAAACTCGTCGTATCGTTTAATAAACCCCTCCACTAATTCCGGAGTATAGCTAGATCCTCCGCCAATCGTGGCTACCTTGAGTTTTTTTGTCATGCTTCCCCCTCCTGTGAAAACCCTAGTGTTTCATACAAATCCACAAATTCAGATGCCAGATCCTTCACGACGATCGCGTTCATTAAATGATCCTGCGCGTGCACCATTAACAGCGAGACTGTAGATGGACCTTCTCGTATTTCAGATTGAATAAGATTTGTTTGTATTTTATGTGCTTCATGTAACTCGTCCGCTGCTTCCTGAAGCTTGGCCCGTGCTCTTGCAAAATCTCCAGCCTTCGCTGCAATGATCGCCTCCATCGAAGAGCTCCGACCGTTTCCCCCGTGTAAAATGATTTGAAACACAATTTGTTCTTGTTCCATGTTTCTCCCCCTCTTACTTGAATACGTCTTTGTATGTAACAAGCTCGATGTGGTTCTCCTCAATCATCTGTTTGATTTCTGGATTGGTTAAAATCGATAACTCCCGTGCACGCTGGACATTGTACGAACTGCCCGTTAGCACCTCTTCGTCAACATACGCTGGGTGAGACATGATTTCTGCGGTTTCATAGGAAGTAGACTTCTTTACTAAGTCTATGAGAGAAGTTGGAGTTAATGTGTTACCGTAAAATTCATACAGAAAGGTTTGGGTGGTTTGTAGAAGTTGATTGCTTGAATGATTGTTATCAGCTGACACCTTCCGAATCGGAAGCTTGAAGGCATTGGCCAATTTTTCCACAAAAGGATAGATCTTTTCCTGTCCGTGGACATGATGATGCCCGTCCAAGTGTGTCGGAGTTAAGCCAAATGAGAAAAACTTCTCGATTTGAGCATTCAGTTCTTTTTCAATGTCATGAGGATCTGCCTTTTCAAGCATTTCTTCCATTTTGTAAAATCGGCCTGTACCATCGACGAGCGATGGAACGTTTGAGTGGACAGGATATCCACAGTCCAAGACAAGATGAATCCCGACTCCCAACCCTGGATGGGCAAGCGCTAGAGCTGCGGCGTGCGCAGCTCCAGGCATATTGACCATCATGGTGGTTGAGGAGACGACTCCGTGGTTGTAAGCTTCAAGGATTCCTAGGTTGACTCCTTTCGAGTACCCGAAATCATCGGCGTTGATCACTAACTTTGTCATATGCTCCTCCTAAAATGCTTTAATTCCCTTGTTCCTCCGCATACTTCTGGCGATCCCACATTCTAAAGAATGGATAGTAAATCGCAAAGGTGACGCAGAAGTTAAAGAGTTGCAGCAGGGCTCCGGAAATCTTCCCTCCTGTTGCTAAATAACCTCCAATGATTGGTGGCATCGTCCATGGCACCGCAATACCAGCTGGTTTCGCTACAAGACCGGTGCTCATTGCGATATAAGTGGTAATCACAATCGAAAGTGGTGCTAAAATGAACGGAACAATCATCAGCGGGTTCATGACGATTGGCATCCCGAACGTGATCGGTTCGTTAATATTGAAAAGTCCCGGTCCGAACGCTAGCCGCCCGAGCTGCTTCATTTGCTGACTCCGCGCCCTTAGTAGCATCATGACCACTAATGCGAACGTCGCTCCAGATCCTCCGATATAGACAAACAAGTCAAAGAACTGAGCAGTGAAAATATTCGGTAACTCTTCCGCTCCCTCTTGGAAAGCAAGGCGGTTTGCATCCGTTGACGCTAACCAAATCGGACCCATAACGCCACCAACGATGGAGGCACCGTGTAATCCACATGACCATAAGAGCTGTACAAGGAAAACGGCTACTAAACTACCAATCAAGCTTCCACCGAGCACGCCAAGTGGCTTTCCAAGAAGCTCTCCGACGATATTGTGTAAGCTCACGAAGTCTGTATTTTCTACTAATATACGTAAAATCCAAACAACGAAAATAACAATCGCACCTGGAATTAACGCAACGAATGATTTACTAACTGCGGGCGGAACTCCATCAGGTAGTCTGAAAACAATATTCTTCTGGATAATGTATCGATAAATTTCAGTAGACAGCATCGCGATTAACATCGCCACGAATAACCCTTTACTTCCCATCAAAGCAGCAGGAATCGCACCGCCAACCATAACGGCATCTGTTGCTCCTTCTGCTAAAAAGGACACTTCAAATGGAGTGGCAAGCAGGAAGGCAGAAACCGAAATCGCACCCGCAGACAATGGTTCCACATTGTACTTTTCCGCTAACCGGTAGGCGATCCCGAATCCGGCGATGAGCGCCATGATGTCAAAGGTCGCACCCACAGGATAGAGCAGCTTCGTGAGCCACTGGTCCCCAAAAGTATTCGCCATGAAGTCTTCATAGCCAGGAATCGGCAAAAATCCGAGTATTAAGAAAATCGAACCTATAATAATAAGAGGCATCGTTAAAATAAGTCCATCACGCAAAGCTTGTAAATGACGCTGTCCGGCAATGCGTCCAGCCACTGGCATTACCTTGTTTTCCAACACATCCGTAAATTTGCTCATTCCAATCACTCCTTATTTGGTGACTAACTGTTTTGCAAATTTCAACACTTCGGCGCCATTACATGTTCCATAGTGCACGGTATTAATCATGTCCACCGGAATCCCTTTTTCATGGCCTAGTTTTTTCAGTTGAGGCAGCATGTAGCGAACCTGTGGACCCACGAGCAGCACGTCTGCATTATCGACGTGATTTCGAACCACGTCCGCGGATACCGCCCAAATTTTCGCCTCTAACCCCTGTTCCTCCGCGGACTTCTCCATTTTCGTCACTAATAGACTCGTAGACATTCCCGCGGCACAACATAATAAAATCCTCACTTTGTCCCCTCCCTTTCGTTTCAATTCTAGCTGGTTGATTCTCGGTGTATTTCATTTTATGTTGAAACCGTTTTCATATTCTTCTTTTCCCAACTAAAAGTGAAAAAAATGGTTCTAAATTTGGGAGGTTGCTATTTAGATAGATGGAGCCGAGAGTGGTTGGAGTTGTGGAATGTAGCGGATATTTGTGAAATAAGAGCTTCCTATACTTGATGAACATCAATTAACGCTGCGATTGAAGCTGAAATGATCATCATAGCATCGATGAACTTCATTTTGGGCTTTGGTTAAACCTAAAATGACCTTCATAGTATCGATGAACATCATTTCGGCCTCGGTATAAAGCTGAAACGATCTTCATAGCATCGATGAAGATCGTTTTGAAACTATTTTTATGCCATAACGTCTTTCATCACCTTTACGAAGAACATTTCAAACATCTACCTACACCGGAACGTCCTTCATCTATGAGTTTTTCCAAAAAGAGTGACTGGATTTTGGTTAATTTCAAGCAGCTAATTCAAACACATTCTAAAACCCACCAACTGGGAAACAATTACCATTGAACAACATTCACTATTATATTAATATAACAATACAAGCTGCGTTGTTCGTATTCATAAGTAAGTTTTAACCTTTAAGCTGTAATAGGGAGTTTAACATTGAAACAGGAATGACAAGTCTCCATCTATATGATTTGGAGGACAGGCAGGAATGTTTCTGCGGACACCCACTTTGAGGAGTGGTGGTTTAAAACTTTCTTACACTACGTACGGCAAAGGCGGCGCTACATATGAAAACCAGTTTCCCTTGGGAAGCTGGTTTTTTTAATCGCAATTATTCAGCATAACTACGTGCCATTGAGGATGGCGAAAAAACAACTCTGTATGCTGCACCAAGTTCTTTTTTCACGCTTTCTGTAAGTCTTTCTCCTTGTTTGTTATGTTTCTCTTCCAATTTAACACCATTTTCAACCAACTTATCTGTGTCCCAATCGATCCACTCACCGTATTGGACCATCCAGTTCAACAATTCTTTCTTTAATTCCATAGATAGTGTGAATGGGTCGAGGTCAAAATTGTATCCGCATCTTTGACACCAGAAAGGATCTGCCCCAACATCCGCTTCCACTCTTATTTCATTACATTTCTCTTGTTCGCAATTACATTTCATATGATCACTCATCCTCATGTGGTTCTAATCCAGATACACTTGCATTAGTGGATTAATTTTATTAAAAAACAGCCCAAACCATACCCATGCATACTAGCCAGATTCCTATAGGTATACACAAACTTTTCAACGCTTGTCCCCACGGGTAATGAGGCTTACGTCTTCTTAATAACCGATCAGTTATAAAAAATAGGACGGATGCTCCAAAGCTAACCCACTTCAAAATGGAGCCAAAAAGAATATGCAACCCTGCTGAAACGACCCATTCGGTCTTTTTATTCTGTTTTGAAATAAACTCACCGATTTTGTCACTAATCATCGATGTACTTACTCCGTAGATTAAAATAACTGGAAAGCTATACATCATATAAACAGGAATAATCGTAATAGCGGAAACCAAATATCCTTGGCTATTGGATTCACCGAGAGTATTAAATACGAATCCTAAAATAATCGTAAAAATAGACCCCGATATGGATGCAGCGATGATTTTTCTAGGTAAAATTCCATTCACTCTCCTTCTATTTTTCTTTTTATCTATCATAACATAAATTTCCATATTATAATTTGATTACAACAGCAAGAAAGTAACGTAAAATATGTTAATGTTTTTTCTAATCACCCTATATATAATAGAATCAAATGGTTGAATCTGTCGGAGGAAGTCTCATGGAAATCACTCAACACTTCTTTTTTAATCTTTCCTTAATCATCATTCTCTTGTTCTTTGCACTTGTATGGTCAGCCAAGATGAGGAATTTTTCTATTTCTAAACGGTTTTCACTGTTTTGGGGCATAGTTCTCCTTTGGTCATGCTTCCAGTTCTCTTACCATCCCGTTCCACATATTTCAATGGATTTACGAGAGCTTCCCGTGCTCATTGGTGGACTTTACTTAGGTATTGGACCCATTCTTTCGATTATGGTTATTTTTATTAGAGGATTATATGGATTCGATTCAGGATTCTATGCAAATATCGCCCTTTATTTGCCTTTAGCCTTTTTCTTTTGGAAGGTTTACCCCTGGTTCTGGAATCAACGTCCAACACGTCGGGTAGTCATTTCCATCTCGTTTGGTATTGTACTTAGTGTCATAACTGTTTCTTCTTTGGTATTTATGGATTTAAATGTCAATCGATTGGATGCATACATAGCGTATTTAGTTGTTCCTAATTTAGGAATCGCCATGATTTCCATAACTAGTGAGTTTGTTATAAAGAATTTTCATTTACAAAATCAATTAATTAAATCAGGTAAGTTAGAAGTCGTGGAACAAATGGGTGCCGCCATATCCCATGAAATACGAAATCCCCTTACCTCGGCTAAAGGGTTTGTTCAATTGCTACTAGAAGGTCCACAAACATCTCAAAAACATATAGACTATCTGAAGATCATTTCACATGAATTAATTTTAGCGGAACAGGTCATAAAAGATTACCTAACCTTTTCAAAACCATCATTAGAACAAGTGGAACCCATTGATGTTAGCAAGGAGCTCACTCTTATTGTAAAAATGCTGCAACCCACTGCGAATCAAAATTCAGTGGAGGTAATTACCCAAATTGAAAAAGAAGGACATATTATAGGAGATCGCCTAAAGTTTCATCAATGCTTTTTGAATGTGATAAAAAACGGAATTGAATCCATGCCTAGCGGTGGGCAGTTAATCATACGTACAGATACAACCAAAAAAAATGTAACCATATCAGTCATTGACCACGGAATTGGAATGACAAAGGAACAATTGGATCGACTGGGAGAGCCTTATTATTCGACAAAAGGATCAAAGGGTACGGGTCTTGGGATGATGGTGGTATATAGTATTGTGAAAGCCATGAATGGAATGATTCGTGTGCAAAGTGAAGTCGGTATCGGGACAACCTTTCGTTTTATCTTTCCTTCTATCGCCGATTTAGGTGGCTTTTTTCGAAGTAAAACATCAAATGTAATAGAATAATTATTTGTACTCAGAAGGGATCTAATCTACATGAACAAACAGGAAAGCAACTACAGATGGGTAGTGTTTGGCACCGTCTTGTTTGCCTATTTTATTATTGTAAGTCAACGAACGGCACCTGGTCTTATCACTGACCAATTAATGACTGATTTTCAAGTTTCCGCTTCTCTCATTGGACTAATTACGGGAATTCAATTTTTAGCCTATGCAGGACTTCAAATACCGGTCGGATTGTTGTCTGATCGATTTGGACCTAATCATTTTCTGATTTTTGGAACCCTTCTTAATGGAATAGGAAGCGTGATTTACAGTGTTGCCCCGAATGAGTATGTTTTATTGCTCTCTCGAATAATAGTGGGAATGGGAGACGCCACGATTTTTGTCAATTTTGTTTTAATTATGAATCAGTGGTTTAAAGTTCAGGAATTTATTAGTTTATTAGGTGTAGTTTCTATGACAGCCAGTCTTGGATCCTTATCATCTACTGTTCCCTTTTCCGCGTGGATTTCTTTTTCTGGTTGGAGAACACCCTTTCTTACCATCGGGCTTATCCTAGTGGCATCATCGGTTCTTCTCTATACCGTTCTCGTTTCTAAACCTAAAAAACTATTTACAGAAAATCCAAAATCAAAAAAACGTTCGACCATAAAGCGTGAAAGTGTTTGGGCGATTTTAAAGCGAGTGTTTTCCACTCAGCAAGGTTGGGCCACGTTCCTCTGTCACTTTGGAATCGTCGGTACCTATATCGGATTTATCGGTTCATGGGGTGTTCCTTATGGTATTCAAGTGTTTGACTTGTCTCGTTCTGAGGCCAGTCAACTGATTATGTATTGTCTATTTGGCTCCATTATTGGTGGACCGTTAATCAGTTGGATAACAAGCAGATTAGATTCGATCAAAAGAGTTTACACCCTCATTCATATAACCGTCTTTTTTAGTTGGGGAGGACTGTTTTTTGCTGGTGTAAATCCTTCTTTTTTCATGGTAGTAGCTTTGCTTTTTATCATTGGATTTGGAAATGGTGCGAGTTCACTAACATTTGCTGTCGTACGAAAGTCTTTTCCTATAGAAGAAGTTGGTGTGGTATCAGGCTTTGCCAATACAGGCGGATTTCTAAGTGCCGTTTTATTGCCTAGTATTTTTGGAAAGATCCTAGATTTATTCCCACAACAAGCCATTCATATTGGGTATCATTATGGGTTTTTAATTCCCGTGCTTTTTTCATTTATGGGTTTGATCGGAGTTATGTTAATTAAAGAACCTAAAAAGGAAGAAAAGAGAGTTCTAAGCGTCACGTAAAAGGCGGGATTTTCCCCGCCTTTTTGTTATCTTTTAAATCCACCTTCTGAATGAATAATCTGTCCAGTGATCCAGTCCGCTTCTTCACTGACGAGAAACTTGATCGTTTTTGCCACATCTCTTGGCATCCCTACTCGACCAAAAGGAAACATGGGCGTTAACTCCTCTTTCAGTTCCTCCGTCATCCAGCCTGTATCCGTTGGACCTGGGTTCACAGCATTCACCGTAATACCTAAAGGAGCCACTTCAGCTGACAGCGTAATCGTTAACGCATCAATAGCTCCCTTTGTGGTTGCATACGCTAATTCACCTGGCATCGGTCCTTTAAATTGACCGGAAGTAAGATTGACGATTCTTCCACCAGATTTTTTATGAAACCTTTTAGCAAATGTCGTACTAACTAATGTAGTTGCCCGAATGTTTACAAGATAATGCTTATCTAATTCTTCGAAGGTTATATTTGAATAATCATTATTTGTAGAGTAGGCGGCATTATTAATTAAAATATCAGGCTCACCCAACTCTTCACAAACTTGATTGAGTAGTTGCGTGGGCGCATCATCTAGCGTTAAATCTAACTCCATACATCCCACCTTCACCCCTTTTTTCAGCAGTTCTTCTTTTAATCTTTCTGGCTCATCACTCTGAACACTCCAAGGCATCGTTTGATCATATTTCGTCCAGTATGTAAAAAATAAATGGTAGCCTGCCTCTGCTAACTCCTGACAAATAGCCGCGCCAATTCCTTTCAGCCGACTAACCCCTGTAACAATCGCAATTTTATTTTTTAAAAAGCTCATTTTATGTTCCTCCGTAAAAAAAACGTCATATAGGTCAACTGGAAATATAATCACCCATTTACCAAATATCTCCAACCTATCCATTTTAACAATAAAGTCTTAATTTGAAAACGTTTTTTCGGGTTAACGCTTTCACCACTTTTCACTAACTCCTCCGATAAGAATTACCAAATCAAAACAAACAAGTTACCTGTTTTTATCGAGAGCTATATATTATAAAAAAGTCTTAGTAAAACAGGTGAATGAAATGAAAAAAGTGTTGCTATTTGGTGATCCAGGGATTGATGATGCAGTTGCCATTATCTATGCCTTATTGCATCCAGAAATAGAATTAGTGGGTGTAGTTACGGGATATGGAAATGTGGATGAAACACAGGCTGCAAAAAATGCTGCTTATTTGCTCCAATTAGGTGGGAGACAAGACATTCCGGTCATACGAGGAGCAAAAGGACCTTTTTCCGGAGAATTAGTACAGTATTATCCTGAAATACATGGACCAGAAGGGCTTGGACCGATACGTCCACCTGATACCTTTACAGCCAATATTCAGGATTTTTCTAGCATATTTAAAATTATTGAGACGTACAAAAGTGAATTAACGATCGTGGATGTTGGTCGCTCAACCTCACTTGCAACCGCATTTATATTAGCAGGGCCAGAATTTATGAATCAAGTAAACTCTATGTATATTATGGGAGGTGCATTTAATCACCCAGGAAATGTAACAGCTTCGGCAGAGGCTAATTTTTATGGTGATCCAATCGCGAGTGATTTGGTCTTAGAAAAAGGCAGGAACATTACGATTTTACCGCTAAATGTTACGAATTATTCTCTTATATCTCCTCAAATAGTAAACTATATATCCTCACTTAACAGTAATCCTTTCTCAAGCTTATTTAAGCCCATAATGGATTACTATATTAATGCGTATAATAAACTAATCCCTGGCTTACAGGCTGCCGCAGTTCATGATGTTCTTACTCTATACTCCATTGTCAGCCCCGAGTCCTTTCAATTCATTTCGAGGAGAGCGAGAGTTGACATTTCGAATTTTTCTAGGGGAACATCAAGTGCAGATTTCCGAGCAAAACCTGATGTTGAACCGGTGGAAACGCTTGATAAGATCGCTTTATCTTTCAATTACAATGCCTTTATACAGAATTTTGTTTCTGTAATGACTTCGAGATTGCAAGAAAACAATCGAAAGCGAAAGAATTAATTTGACGGAAAAAAATAAGGAAAGATGTATGATTCCCATCTTTCCTTCCCTTTTTTACAGCTTAAATTTGGCTAATTCTAGTTGAAGATCCGTTGCAATTTGTGCTAATGCTTCACTCGAAGCCGTCATTTCTTGTACCATGGCAGCTTGTTCTTCCGTTGCAGCCGATACATTTTGAGCTTTTTCATCATTGGTTACAGCCAATTCGTTCACCGCATCTACTACATCTTTCATTTGATCCACTTCTTTAAGGATATGAACGATGGAGTGATATACCTCTTCCGTGTGCTGCGTCATATTTCCAATCGCATCATAAATTTGATTGAATGATTGTCCTGTTTGTTCAACCACATGAATTCCTGACTGAGTTGACTCAGTACTCGATTTCATAACAGATACGGAGGTACTAATTTCATTCTGAATTTCGTGAATTAATTCCTTAATATCTCCAGAAGCTTTACTTGATTGCTCTGCTAGTTTTCTCACTTCATCTGCTACAACGGCAAAGCCCTTTCCATGTTCCCCAGCTCTCGCAGCTTCGATCGCTGCATTTAATGCAAGCAAGTTGGTTTGTTCAGCGATTGAATTAATCAGACCGACGATTTCTTCAATTTGCCTGGATTTGTTATCTAACTGGTTAATAGACTGAGCTGTTTGTTGAACCGTTGAATGGATCTCATTCATCTGTTCAATGGCCCTTTTCACATCGTCGGTTCCATCTTTGGCGAGAATCGTCGTTTGAGCAGAAGAGTTTTTCACATTTTCTATATTGGACGTAATTTGTTCCATACTTTGATAAATAGCACTCGTACTGTCTTTCATTTGGCTCGTATAATTGTTTTGCTCATTATTATTCGCAGCAACATCCTGGATAGACCCTGCCACTTCCGCTACGGATGAACTTGTCTGTTCGGCACTCGCTGATAATTCTTCTGCACTAGCCGCTACTTGTTCAGAAGAAGAACGGATCGTATAAAACATCTGGTTTAACTGACTCAAGGCTTGATTGTAATGATCACCCATTTGTCCCAGCTCATCACTTGTTTTTATTTGAATCGGATGGGTTAAATCACCCTCCGCAAGGAATCCTATCTTCTCAACAAACTGTTTCATCTTTTTGGACAAGCTCGAACTAAATACAAAAATTAAAGTAATGGACACTACTAAAAAGAACGCAGTAATACCTATTGATTTCAGTAGCAGAGAAGTAATCCCATCATATAGTTCACTTGCAGGGGCTACAGCAACCAGTTTCCATCCTGTTTCAGGAAAGGTAGAGTAAAAAGCTTCCCATTCTTTATTGTTCGTTGTAAAAACCTTGGTTCCATTTTCGTTATCAAGGATCTCTTCTCCTAGTTGTTTTAGCTCGGAATCTTCCATTATGTTCTCGGTCATAGATTTTTCTTTATGGGCGATAAATTCTCCCGCTAAGCCTACAAGGAACAGATGGCCCGATTGTTCAAACTTTTGAGTAACAATCAAGTCTTGTATCGTTGTCAAATCGTAATCTGCCGTAATATTTCCAATGAACTTCCCATCCACAAAAATAGGAACAGATGCTGTAATTAATGTTTTATTTAATCCCTCATCATAGTAAGGCGCTGACCATGCGATCTTCCCTTCCCCGACTTCTTTCCCCTGAATATACCAGTCTAGTTCCGGGTAGTTATATTCAGCAGTTTCATAATCCTCTGTGTACGAAATTGTTTCACCATCTCTATAAACATACGGCCCAAAAAATTCTGTATTCTGGTTATATTGGAATGGTTCCAACCAGATGCCTAGCCCGAATGTATTGGCGTTTAATTTTATGGTTTCTTCTAAGGACTTTTTGTAATCTTCTTTTACGAGAGTGTTCCCTTTTACCTTGTACAACGTGGCAATGGACTCAGCAAGCCTTGTATGGGCCGTGAAACCATGCTCCATTTCCTCTAAAATCGTTGACATCTGGTTATTTACACTAGATTCTGTAAGTACCGTAATTTCTTTTTTCGAGCTAAAAAAGCTTAAAGCCGTGATTGCAATGGTTGAAATAAGAATAATAGGTAAAAACATACTGAGCATTTTCATTTTAATACTACTTTTTCTCTTTATCATAAACCTACCTCCAGGAAATCATGTTTGTTGTGTGATTGTATATATAAATTTCAGATGATAACTAGTTCCCTCTTAACTTATATCGGCCAGTTCCTACACAACTTAATTTCCAATTGTTACAGGTGTGTGGCTAGTTGATAAAATAGCTCAACTAACATATCTCCTTTCCCAATGAATAGTATTAATAAGAGAAACTTCGTTTTATTGGGAGGATTTAAATGAAAAAGTTCATCAGTTTTAAACTTGCAAGTACTAGTATCATAACCATCTGTACATTAGCCCTTTTCATGCATATCCTGATCCTTTTTCAAGTCATTCCGTATCATTTTGTTTGGGGTGGCCGACTAAACAATTCGACTGACTTGTTCATCTTTGAAACTATCTCCATCACCGTGCAAATCCTTTTTCTCTTTGTAATTTTGGTAAAGGCAGGATATATGTTCAAGGGAAAATTCAATAGAGTTGTAAATATGGGTATTTGGGCTATGTTTGTACTTATGATCCTAAATACGATTGGAAATTTAGCCTCTACGTCGTTCTTTGAAACCATCATAATGACTCCAATTACTGCTTTGCTTGCAATATTATTGTTTCGTATAGGTAATGAATAAGGGTTATTTAAGTTTCATTAGAACCTTCGAACAACTCGGAAACAACCTTCGAAAACCTGGATCGTACTTTTTTTACCTTACGAATGATTAGAAAGCCAGCTTCGAAACTAGGAATATATACTTCCGAATCATTCGCAAGCGACCTTCGAAACCCATGAATAAATACATGCGAATCATTCGGAACCACATTTCGAAAGCACCTTTGAATTACCAATTCCTTTTTTGTATTTATTTTATTTCCTGGTTTATATTTAGTATTTACGACTTGGGGCTGGGGAACGGGTTGGGTTGATCTTTGGTTAGCGACTCTTATCGATATGACTATTATGGGACCCTGATTAACTTGCCACGCTTAAGAGCCATTTTAGAAGCGGTGATCAATGAAACAAACAGCTCCCCTTCTACCGCTCCTATTGTTATAAGCTTTTCCTAGGATCATGGTAGCTAGTACGTATCCAATTACAACCGAAATCAAAAGTATAACAAGAGACCCGACCATGGCGAGCTTCATAGTCATTAATAATACAATACCGAACCCAAGCATGGTCATAATCATAAATGAGTTCCAAGCTTGATTGCCTGTTGCTTGAATGATTGCAATGGTTATTTGGACTGGACTTGATGGAATTTGCACTTAGGAGTCCGAATCCAGGGGGTATTCGGCCAGAACTTGATAGAAAATGCCTTTGGGAGTCCGAATCCAGAGGAAATTCGGACAGGATTTGAAGGAATTTGCACTTGGGAGGTCGAATCCAAAGTGGATTCAGACCGAACTTGAAGGAATTGCCTTTGAGAGTCCGAATCCAAGGGGGATTCAGACCGAACACCAAGGAATTTGCACT
>NZ_JAKFCQ010000155.1:0-44790 GCF_036676585.1 Robertmurraya sp. | reverse complement strand
TTTATTTATTTATGTCACAAAAATCTCTCCTCCTCGTCATGATTGATGAAAAGATAACTAGGAGGTTTTTTTATATGACTCAAATGTGGGATGTTGTTATTATTGGTGGAGGTTTAGCGGGCTATATAGCAGCCAACTATTTAGCGAAAAGTGATTTATCTATATTAATCCTTGAAAAGGGAAACAAGGTTGGCGGGAGAGCTCAAACAGAGAAAATAAAACAAGATTATTTTAATTTGGGACCTCATGCCCTTTATAAAAAAGGAAAAGCAGCAGTCATTCTCGAAGAGTTAGATATAAAACTGGATGGAGGTTCACCTAAGCTAGGAGGAATATTAACTCGAAACACTAAAGAATATACTGCCCCTTTTAATCCATTGGGACTTCTTACAACAAGTCTACTTAATTGGAAGGAACGGATAGAATGGATTTTTATTTTATCAAAAATTCAACAGGTCGATACACAGGCGTTAGCTGACCAAACCTTTCAAGAATGGGTGGAGAAAGGTGTTCAATCAAAAAACGTCCAATCACTTCTTTTTGTACTTGGTAGGCTTTCAACTTACTGTCATTGTCCTGAGAAAGTTAGCGCAAAAATAGTCGTTACTCACATTAAGACTTCCTTGGGCGGAGTACTCTATTTACATGACGGTTGGCAAACAATCATTGACCAACTCCACAATAAAGCAGTCATAAAAGGTGTACAGATTAAAACTCATTTTATTGTAAAGCAAGTTATACCAACTGAGCATCGTAGTTTAAAAATGATTCTTTCAAATAACGAGGAAATTTTCTGTAAATATGTAATAAGTACAACTGGACCACTTGAACTCACTAATCTATTAGGTGAAATCGAGAATGTAAAAGCGAATAATATTTTTTCCCAACTAACACCTGTCAAAGGTGCTAGTTTAGATATTTCTTTATCTCAACTCCCACACCCTAAGAAGTTATTTGCTTTAGATATGAATGATTCCCTTTATTATTCCGTACATTCAAATGTTGCCTCCCTCTCGGAAAATCGTAAAAACTCGATTGTTCATGTGTTTAAATACTATCACCCTGATGATTCCATTGATTCGATTAAGGTAAGAAATGAGCTTGAACAATTTTTAGAAACGATGCAGCCAGGATGGAGAGACGTTTGTGTTACAAGTCGTTTTCTTCCAAATATCACTGTAAATCAACGCCTTCCCCTAGTTGGGCATGAAAAATATTTCCAACGTTCTGAAACTGAAATCCCTGGATTATATATAGCAGGAGATTGGGCCTCTCCTCATTATATCTTGTCAGAGGGGGCTGCTTGCAGTGGGAAACAAGCAGCAGAGGAAATTATCCAAAAAGAGGTGATTTCGTGCAGATCAGCAATGAAGAGTATAAACAATTGAAACCGTTATTATTTTCTATAGGGTATCGTATGTTAGGTTCAGTAGCTGATGCAGAAGATATCGTCCAAGAAACCTTTTTAAAAGCATATCAAATAGACGATGAGAAGATCGATAACAAGAAAGCATATCTTTGTAAAATCATGACAAATCGCAGCCTTGATGTATTAAAGTCATCAAAGTACAAACGAGAAAAATATATCGGACCATGGAATCCAGAGCCATTGTTATTGCAATCAATGGATCTCAATCCAGCTGAAGTATTATTACAAAAAGAAGGGTTGAGCATAGCTTATTTACGGATGATGGAGCATTTATCACCAAACGAGCGAGCAATACTTTTATTAAGAGAGGTTTTTGATATCTCGTATAGCGAAATTGCTCACATGATTGATAAAAAAGAAGAAAACTGCCGAAAAGTTTTCAGTCGAGCAAAACAAAAGATTGCAAGTGTTGAGGGAGAAAGCTTAGATTACGAGAATAACCTGTCGATCATCAATCGTTTCATTGAAGCGTTTCAGATGCAAAACATGGATACATTATTAAAGCTGCTATCAAAGAATGTCACGCTTTACTCCGATGGTGGAGGAAAGGTCAAAGCTGCTATACGTCCCATCGTTTCCCAGCCTAACGTGCTTTCGCTATTATATGGCATTATAAAAATAGTTCCTGAGGACTTTTCATCCGAATTGAATAATGTCAACGGTCAACCCGCAATAGTAAATTATAGTAAAAACCAGATTCATAGTGTTATTAGCTTCTATATATGTAACGACTTAATTGAAGAAATATATATTATTATGAACCCCGACAAGCTACCAATGAAATAATTATTTAGACTGTTAAATAAAAGGCCCTACTTTTCGAAAGCAGGGCCTGTGTCATTTTATTCATTTGGTGTATAAACATCTTCCCTAGAATGAAAACCATCTTTTATAATCGTCTCATCCAGGTTATTCTTATTCACGGCAATAGGAGCTAATAATACTGATGGAACTTCAATTTTACCATTGTTTATCTTTCTATCAGCAACTATATTTTCCCCTTTTGCCAGCTTAACTGCTAGCTCAGCGGCCTTCTCTGCTAACATGTTCAACGGCTTGTATACAGTCAAGTGTTGTGTTCCACTCACAATGCGCTGGGCAGCTGCAAGCTCCGCATCTTGACCACTTACAGGTATTTTACCTGCAAGTCCATGGGCTTCGAGAGCTTCAATGGCACCACCTGCTGTTGCGTCATTAGCAGCAATGACTGCGTCAATTTGATTATTACTCGCTTTTAAAGCTTCTTCCATGTTTTTATAAGCATTTGTTGGAGTCCAATTCTCGGTCCATTGGTCATACACAATTGTAATGTCTCCTCTGTCTATGTATGGCTGCAGTACGTTAAATACCCCTTTTTTCAACAAATGAGCATTATAATCTGTACTAGCACCACCTATTAATACATATCTCCCTTTTGGCACCAATTTTGTAATTGCCTTTGCTTGAAGCTCACCTACTTGTTCATTATCAAAGGAAATGTACATGTCAATATCAGCATTTTTTACTAGCCTGTCATAAGAAATTACCTTGATTCCTGCTAGATGTGCTTTATTCACAATAGCTGCGGTTGCTTCTGCATTGTTGGGTACAACAACTAAAAGGTCAACTCCTTGGCTGATTAGTGTCTCTGCTTGTAAAATTTGCTTGGCATCATCTTCATTCGCAGCCATTATTTCTACTTCTGCGCCTAAATTCTCAACCGCTTCTTTAAAAAGTTCTCGATCTCTTAACCACCGTTCTTCCTCTAATGTATCCATCGAAAATCCAATTTTTATTTTTTCCTCCTCGGATGATTTATCAGGAGAATTGTTTTTTCCAACTGCAGTAGAGTCTGTCGTTGCTCTAGTTTCAGGTGCATTCTCGCAAGCAGATGTAAAAAAGATTAGCGTGAGTGTGAACATAATCAATCTAGCATTGGAAAATCCCCGATCCATTTGCTCTCTCTCCTATCCGACTAAACTAAATACCAAGAAGCGTCTTTCGGTATTTATTTGGTGAAACCGCAACCATTTTTTTAAACACCTTACTGAAGTAATTTGGGTCATGATAACCAACTTCAAAGGTAATTTCCTTTATACTCTTATCAGGATCACACATTAATTTCTTTGCTTTCTCAATCCTACACTCGGTTAAAAAATCAATATAGTTAATTCCAAGTTTTTCTTTAAACATCTTACTTATATAAATCGGGCTGAGTCCTACTTTCTTTGCAAGTGCATCTAATGATATATCCTCGTGGGAGTGATCAATAATGTATTGTTTGATTTGTTGAATGGTATCTGATTCTAATTTTTCATAATGATTTACATATGATTGCCGCATCCGATCTAGAATTTGTATCGTTTCTAATCTCAGTTGACGGTAGTCAGTAAATTGAGAAGAATATAGAGGGCTATCCGTTTCTACTCCCATTTCACTCAAGACACGAGATACGATCCAAAGTACCTCCAACATCCGTTGTTGCGTTTTTACCAACTCTGTCCCATCGTTCTCGTATACTTGTAATATATTCAAAACGTTCAGTCGAATATAATCCCAATTACCAAGGCGAATTTGATCAAAAAATTCTTTTTTCTGGTGTGGAGCAAGCTGCCCATTACTAGTATCCCCTAAAATTGACATATCCTTATAGAAACGGTACTTAATTGGTAGGGTTGTATCCATCGTTGCAACAAGTGCATCTTGATACGATTGCTTGATGTGATCTAGTGAGTAACACACCTCACCAACACCGATAAACCATCCCGTTCCTTGTTGTGCTTGAGAAAGGGAAAGTATCTCTCGTGCAAGTGATGTTGCTTGAGAACGGTAGGATTTCTCAGGCTGTCTGAAAACAATAATTGGAAGCTGGCTCCCGTAGAGCGCTCCTACCCATCCACTATTTGTTTGTCTAACTTTCTCTTTTACTTTGGAATATACATGCTCTGACCCTGTAGGAAAAATCACAAGCATAACAAACATTTCATTTGTCGATTGAATATCAAGCATCTCCACGAGCATATCTACATGGACTTCGTGGACGTGATCAAACAATAATTGTGTTACCACATCCGTTTCAACGAGAGTTAGTGTTTTTTGTAGTGCACTTTGCTGATACTGACTTAATGCAAGAGTTTTTCGTTCTTCTTCAATCTGTTTGAGAACCTTGCCTACCGTTACTACAATGTCACTTGCTTTACTAGGCTTTAGCAAATAATCCTTCACTCCAAGTTTAATGGCGTGACGCATATAATCAAAAGTATCGTACGCAGTCACCATGATAAATTTGATATGCGGATGATTCGCACTGATCTGTTCCACTGCCTCGAGTCCGTTCATTCCGGGCATCTTGATATCCATAAATATCACATCAGGTTGAAACTCCGAAGCCATTTGAACAGCCATTTTCCCATTTTTCGCTTGTTTGATTATATGTTCAGGGTAGGTTTTTTCTAAAATGGCTTGCATGCCTTCTCTTTCTATTTGTTCGTCATCTACGATTAGAAGTTTGATCATCCTTTATCCACCCCTTCCTTTTGAATATATAATACAACCTTCGTTCCATTTCCTTTATCACTAAAGATATCAATTACATGATCATAACCGTAAAATAAACGCAGTCGTTTTACGACATTGCTGAATCCAATTCCTGTAGAATGGCCTTCCATTTCCATCGTGTTTTCTTCAAGAATTTGCTGAATTTTCTTTTTGTCCATCCCTTTTCCATCGTCTTCAATTTCAATTGTAATCATGTCTTCTCCATCCTTCACTCGGAACCAGATGATACCGCCTTCTTCTCTCGGCTCAATGGCATGAATCACTGCATTTTCAATAATAGGTTGAAGAGTGAGGGCTGGAATACGTACAGATAGGCAATCTTCATCTACATCCAAGTACAATTTCAGGCGTTCAGTAAACCTTGCTTTTTGAATATCCATATATTGTTTTAATACAGCAACCTCCTCATACAAAGTTACTGATCGGTCAATTTGTTTTAAATTATATCGAAGCAATCCTGCAACGCTGACAAGAAGATCACTAGTTTCTTCAGAGCCCTCTAAATATGCCTTCTTAGAAAGTGTATTAAGAGTGTTAAATAAAAAGTGCGGATTAATCTGGCTCTGTAGACTTCGAAATTGACTTTCTTGTAATAAAATCTTATTCTCTTGAAGTTCCCGTTCAAGCTGTGCCTTATTCTTAATTTCCAAGATTAGGTTATTAATATTGTTACGCATTCGGTCAAAGGTTCTAGCAAGAAAGGCAATCTCATCATTTGTCTCCACCTTAATTTCAACATCAAATTTTCCATTTGATAGCTCGTTGGCTGCTTGAGTTAACTTAAGGACAGGTCTCGTAATCCCTAATGAAAACCAGTACGTAATAAGAATAAGTACAAAGGTAATTAACAACAACAACCACATACCAAGTTTTATAACCTCTCCGGATCGTTCAATGATGCTTCGATAAAACTTGTCATGGGTCTTTAATTCTGTATCAAGTAAGGTCAAAGTCATCTCAGATATATAATTGGAAATATTCATCGCCTCCGTAAATTCCTTAGTGGAGGCCTCCGTATCTTTTTCTGAATAATAGAGTAGGAATCTGTCTGTCGTTTCTTGAAGACTATCAATGAGATTAATATAATTGGACAAAGTGAAGTTGTTCTCTGGGTTCCTTAGTGTATCCACATCCAGTTTTGCTTCTATTAACCCTTCCTCGCTATGCTCAAGCAGATCTAGATTTTCAGGGGTAGGCTTGAGCATATAGTTATTGAGATCGGTGATTAATTGCTGGCTTGCGTTCGTTACCTCGTTCAGACTTAAATATCGTTGAAGAATTTCGTTATATTGATTTTGCGTTTTATGATTATAATATGTAAGCGTTACCCAAATTACGGACATAATCACAAGAACCACTGTTGTTAACGTAAGAATTTTTTTCTGAATACTGTTCATTGTACGTCTACCGCTTTCAAAAAATGAATATCTGTAAAATACCCGTCTATATCAAGAGGAACCGTATCACCATTTAACCACTCCATGATCAATTGAACGCTAATTTCTCCCATCATCTCGGGTGATTGCTTAACAATCCCGTCCAGTTTTTCTTCCTTTAGTAAAGTTAATGTTTCAGGACCATCGTCAAACGAATAAATGAAATAAGGCTCTACTTGAGAACGCTTTCCAATTTCCTGAACCATTCCCGCAGCAAAATTCGCATTAACAGCTATAAAAGCATCCACGTCTGGATTACGATTCATAACATCTTGAGTAGTGGTAAGAACTTGCTCTCTTGTTTCCGATGTTTGGGCAAGAACCGTTTTAATATTTGGATACACATTTAAAACATCTTGTATTCCACTTAGTCTCTGTGTCTGATAATATTCATGCTCACTATCGTACATTAACACCACGGTCCCTGATGTACCCATTTCTTTCATTAGCTCATTTGCTAGCATTCGGCCGGCTTGATACTGATCAGAACCAACAAAAGTTCTTCTAAAGCTCTCTGACATGGGAACATCATTTGCTACAGTTATGATAGGAATTCCATAAAACGATGCTTTTATTTTTGTTAAATCTTTAAACTCTGCGTTATCTAAACCTTGTACAATGATCCCATCTACTTTTGAAAAAAGAGCGATTTCAATTTTCTCTAAAAAGTCCTCCTGATTGTTTCCGTAGCTACCCCAAACCTCTAGACTTGCCCCTTCCTTCAAGGCTTGCTTTCGAGCGCCACTCTCTACCTGATCCCAGAAGGATGTTTCCATATCTTGAGTAATTAATACAAGACGATGCTGATCCACATTTTGATTCGTACTTTGAGATAGCTGCCAATCCGAGCGAAAAACTTTTTTTGCAGATATAAAAGTAAAATAGCAAAGGATAATGAAAATAAGGGATAGTAAAAATATACTAGTTTTTCGCACTTGACTGATCCTCTTTCTACTTATAGTAAACTACTCTCATCATATCATCTACCTGCAATTCTTCAAAATATTTAGTTGGAATTTTCAGCTTTTTTGCGGTTGATTTTAGAGGGGAAGGAGCGGGGACGCCAATATAAAAAGATAGAGGGATTACCCTATGTAATCCCTCTTCTACGTATCTATCGTTTTTTTCTAGTCATAACGTCAAAAATTACGGCTAAGGCTAATACACCACCTCGGATGATATATTGATAAGAAATACCAACTCCTAGTAGGTTCATCCCATTAGATAACGATGCCATAACAATCGCACCGATGATGGCTCCCGTTACTTTTCCGACTCCACCAGCGGCAGAAACTCCACCGACGTACGCAGCCGCAACAGCATCTAGTTCGAATAATGTCCCAGCAGTTGTGGTTGCTGATTGCAAGCGTGAAGTAAATAAAATTCCAGAAAGGGCAGCTAGCATTCCCATCGAACCAAATACCATATAAGTGATCTTCTTTACATTAATCCCACTAAGATGGGCTGCTTCTGGGTTACTACCTACTGCAAAAACATGTCTTCCAAGCACAGTCTTTGTGGTTAGGAAGTGATACACAATAACAACTAGCAGTATAATCATAACCGTCCATGAGATTCCATTATAACCTGCTAAAATCCATGTTAAGTAGGCGATAATTGCTGAAATGCAAACCAACTTTAAAATAAATATTCCGTTTGATATCACTTCAAAATCATACTTAATCTTGTTTCTGCGTGTAGAAATTTCGCCATAGATATAAAACAGAATTCCTACTAAGCCAACTATTAAGGAAAGTAAATGAAGACCGTTGATTTGAAGAAGTGAAGGAATAAAGCCATTACCAATCGCATTAAATCGATCATCCTGAATGATAATGGTTCCTGTCTTTTCTGTTACCTGCAGTAATGCTCCTCTAAAAACTAACCAACCTGCCAATGTAGCAACAAAGGAGGGAATTCCAATTTGGGCAACTAGAAAACCGTTTAGTAGACCAACCACAATCCCTAAAATGAGAATGATAGGTATGGTAATGTAAATAGACACTCCTGCTTGTGTAAGAAGGATCGCGGCAATAGCTCCAAGAAAACCAGCAACATAACCAACTGATAAATCGATATGTCGAATAACAATGACAAGCGTCATACCTACAGCTAATACAGCAATATAACCTGCTGAATCTAGTAAGTTACTTATATTACGTGAAGACATAAATAGTCCGTCCGTCATAATTGAGAAGGTAAGAATAATGACAATAAGGGCAATATACATGCCATAGTCACGGATATTTTCACTGATCAACGATTTCGCTTCTTTGTAAATACTCATTAAATTAACCTCCTATTGCGTAGCAAGCTGCATAATATTTTCTTGGTTTGCTTCATCTATTGACAACTCACCTTTTATTTCACCTTGAGCCATTACGTACACTCGATCGCTCATTCCTAATACTTCACCGAGTTCTGATGAAATCATAATAATACTCATGCCTTGTTTAATTAACTCGTTCATAACCGTATATATTTCAAATTTTGCACCCACATCTATCCCACGAGTAGGCTCATCAAGAATTAACAGTTTGGGTCCAACAAACAGCCATTTTCCTAAAGACACCTTTTGCTGGTTCCCTCCACTTAAGTTACCAACTAATTGCTCTAGGGAAGAGGCTTTTATCGTTAATGATTTTTTATAATGGTCTGCAATCTTAATCTCCTCATTGTCATTGATCATGCCATTTGAGGAAATTCCCTTTAGATTCGCGGCCGATATATTGTTTTTAATGTCTTGAATTAAAAACAATCCATCGCCCTTTCTGTCCTCGGTAACGTAAGCAATTCCTGTTTTTATCGCATCACTTGGATGCTTGAGTATTTTTGAGATTCCTGCTATGACTAAATCTCCTTCTACCTTATAGGACTTTGCATTACCAAAAATACTCAGCGCAAGTTCAGTACGTCCAGAACCCATAAGTCCTGCAATCCCTACTATTTCACCTTTCTTCACGTGTAGATTTACATTTTTCACTACTTTTCTACCTAATTGAGGATCATAGGCAGACCAATTATACAATTCAAGAATTTTCCCTCCGAATGCTTGCTTTTCTCTTTTTGGATAAATATCTTCTATCGCACGACCAACCATGTTCTTAATGATTGTGCTCTCATTGATTTCACCCTTTGCTGCATCCAACGTACAAATGGTTTGACCGTCACGAAGAACGGTTGCTTTATCTGCGATGGAAATAACTTCTTTTAGCTTGTGTGAAATCATAATACAAGTGATTCCTTGGTTCTTAAGTTCACGTAATAACTCAAGCAGGTTTTCACTATCATCTTCATTCAGGGCTGCGGTCGGTTCGTCGAGAATAAGCAGTTTAACATCCTTGCTTAGAGCTTTTGCGATTTCAACTAGTTGACGTTTCCCTACCCCTAAATCTTTAATGAGTGTATCCGGATTGACATCTAGCTTCACTTTGTTTAGCATTTTTTTCGCTTCAGCAATGGTTTTATTCCAGTCCACAATGCCACCGTTTTTCACTTCATTGCCAGCAAAAATATTTTCATATACAGTTAGGTCAGGAAATAAAGCCAGCTCCTGATAAATAATAACGATTCCTGTTTTTACGCTGTCACTAATCTTGTTAAACTGTTGTACATTTCCTTCGTACAGAATATCTCCTTCGTAGGATCCATAAGGATACACTCCGCTTAGCACCTTCATCAGTGTTGACTTTCCTGCACCGTTTTCACCTATTAGACAATGAATCTCACCTTTTTCCACTTTGAAATTCACATCGCTTAGTGCTTTTACTCCTGAAAAATTCTTGGAGATTTGTTTCATCTCCAAAATATACTCACTCATTTGTATACCCCCTTTACAAGACAACTGTTACAATTACGAAATAGTGATAGACCACTCTACCACTATTTCGCAACAAACTCTGTTTTTTTTTTAAAGTCCAGAAAATTCGCTGGCTTCGTAGTAACCTGAGTCAATTAATTCACTCTTCACGTTTTCCTCATCAACAACGATAACATCTGTTTGTTTCGCTTTTACTTCAACTTCTCCATTATCGTAGCTACCTGTCGTTTCAGGTGTCTTTCCATCAAGGATATCAACTGCCATTCCCATTGCATCCGTAACAAGGGTACGAACATCCTTAAATACAGTCATTGATTGTTTGCCATCGATTACATATTGAATAGATGCTTTTTCAGCGTCTTGTCCAGTTACTACAAAGCTAGTAACTTCTCCGTCAGAAGAGAATACGTCTGCAATAGAACGAGCTGTACCATCGTTCGGCGCAAGAATAGCTACATCACCCTTCATATCTGCACCAACAGCTGTTAGGTGTGTTTGAGCTTTGTTTTTCGCTTCATTTGGATCCCAGTTTGTTGTTACTTGGCCAAGAATTTTACTCATTTCATCACGAGTTAATTCCGCTTTATCCTTTAATTTCTCAGCTTCACTTGAGTTTGCAATGGTAAATGTTCCATCAGCAATCTTCGGTTGAAGAACGCTCCAAGCTCCTTCAAAGAACAAGAAAGCATTATTATCAGAAGAAGCACCAGCATATAAATACAATGGAACATTTGAACCTTCTGCGGAATCAATTAAGTATTGACCTTGTGCCGCACCTACAGCGAGACTATCAAATGTTACATAGTAATCTACTGCATCTGTATTTGTAATTAAACGGTCGTAAGCAATAACCGTAACTCCGTCCTTCTTCGCAGCTTCAACAGCAGCCGCTGCAGCCTCACCGTCTTGAGGGCTAATGATTAGTACTTCAATACCTTTATTTAATAATGTTTCTACATTTTCTTTTTCCTTAGCAGATGAACCTTGGCTAAATAAGATTTCTGTAGTATATTCTGAGCCTGATAGAGCATCTTTGAATCTTTGTTCGTCTTGAACCCATCTTGGTTCATCCTTAGTTGGTAATACGATTCCTACACTTACTTTGCTACTGCTGCTTCCACCACCGCTACTTTCACTGTTACACGCGGCTAGCACACCTGCCACTAACATAAAAGCTAGCATTAAAGAAATCGTTCTCAAAAACTTTCTCATCTTGTTTCCCCCTTAATATTTTTGTTCTCAATTGGTTACAAGTTAATTATAAAAAGTCGAAGATTAGTATGTAAGCGTTAACACTAGCATTGTTTTGGTATCGTCTGCACTTTTTTATTCTATAGTACAAAAAGAGTGGACCTGGTTGACCCAGACCCACTCTTTAATCACATTTATTTAACTACTCTTTTCAAAAACAGATAATGCTTGCATGACAAACTGATTGATCTCTTCTTCATCTGCTTTGCTTGGATTAAATTCTATTCTTAACGGTTCTCCTAAGCATACACCATTCTGATTCTCAATTAATTCCTTAAGCTTATCTAATGCACCACAGAATTCAGGATATGAAGTGTCTCCTGATCCAAATAGGGCAAATGGCTTCTCGTTTAAGTCTAACTGTTCCACTTCTTCAATAATATCTAGACATTCATCCGGATAATCTCCATCTCCCCAAGTATACATTCCTATAAAAATTAGGTCGTAAAGTAAGAAATCGCTAGCAGGTAGGCTAAGCATATCCTTCAGATCTACATCATGGTTATGCTTTTTTAGTTGTTCAACTATTAAATCTGCGATCGCTTCTGTATTTCCTGACATACTTGCATATATAACACCAATTTTCATGATCATCTCTCCTAGTGAACTAGTTTTGTCATTTCATAGCTTCGATCAATCCACTTGCTTTCGATAGGAGAACTAATAAACAATTCATCCTTACAGCCAGCTCCTCTGAAGCCATGCCCTTCTATTGTTTCAATAGGTAATAGAATATGTCTCTGTTTGTTAATTTCATATAATCTAGAATATCCGTATTCATCCTTACTTGTGGTTGTATATAAGTTCTTTCCTACGTTGAATACATCTAGAAATGCCTTTTCAGAGATGGTTTGTTCAAATGTTTTCCATCTAGATCCACGAAGTGACTTCATCTCTATAGATCCTTCTTTAGACCTCGCATTTCCTTTTGCAATAAACATGCAATCCTCACAATCTATATAAATGGAAGAAATCATGGAGTTTGATTCTTTTTTTACAAGGGTTAATTCACCACTTTCCAAAGAAAAACTCCATAAACCACCTGATTCTCTATTAATCTGAGTACCAATGTATAAGTGTTCTTTATACAAAAATAAGGAGCGGATGAATGGTTTAATAGACAATTCTTTAAAAGGATGGATAACAGACCAGTTGGAACCAAAGTTATATGAAATATAAAGCTTGCTTCCTACATGGGTAATAATAAGACCTGACTCATTCCCTGTGATGTCCCAAAGTCGTTGTGGTGTTGGGAAGAATGTATGTGTCCATTTATTGTTATAAGGGTTATAACGAACAATCAGCCCATTGTCTCCTATCCCAAAAATATATGGAGAAATACATACTAGCTTATAAATGCTGTGTGAAAGGGGGTACTGCAAGAGCCATTCACCTTTTTCAAAAGAGTATAGACCTGCATTTTTCACAGCCACAATAAACGGTAATCTAGAGGTGGATAAAACTGCAGTAGACCCTTTTTCAAACATATGTAAGCTTCTCCCCCTTATTGACCCATTGATATACTGACTTCGCAAACTGTCTGCATTCGTCTACTTCCGCATCTGCTTCAGGACTAAGCTCTACCTTTAATTTCCCCTCAAATACATCACAGCCCTGTTCATGCAGTGTCGTTGCCATGATATCCACTGCCATACAAAACTTAGGATAGAGCGTATCACCTGAGCCAAAGCAAGCAGCCTTTACTCCATTTAAATTTAGTTTTTTGAGATCATCGAAAAACTCTTCGACCTCATATGGCAGATCCCCATCTCCCCAGGTGTATGCACCAAAGAAGATACAATCGTAGTCTTTTAAAGAATGTACATCTACTGTTTCTAAATCAAGTAGATCTACCTCACATCCACATTCAAGAAGAGTTTCCTCCAAAATATTCGCCATATCCTCTGTATTACCGGACATACTTACATAGCCAATAAATATTTTCACTGTTCTCCTCCCCTAATTGAAAATGATTATCATTATTAACAACTTAAATATAATCGATAATGATTCTCAATGTCAATTATATTTTTATAAATATTCATTCAATAAAAATAAAAGCTCCCTGTATAAGGAAGCTCTTCTTACTATTACTGAGGAATGGATTCTTCAGCGTTTATATAACCTGAACCATAAATATTCTTTTCTCGATCTCGCCAAACATCTGTGTTAGTCATTAATAATTTTTTGACTTCATCAGGGGTTAGTCTAGGGTTTGCTTCTTTCATTAACGCTACAACCCCAGCACAAATTGGAGTGGCCATCGAGGTTCCCGATAAAGTAAAATAATCATTCTCTACTCGACTGCTTTTTTGCAATTTATCTAAATAGGAATTCGGCGATCTTAATGAAACAATATTTACTCCAGGTGCTAATATATCTGGTTTTACTCCACCATAAATGGTTGGTCCCCGACTAGAGAAGCTTGCCACATCATCGTCACTTCTCTCTACCGTATTTCGATCATCAAGTGCTCCTACCGTTATTACTTTATCACTTAATCCAGGACTAGCGATCGTACTTTTTTCTGGTCCCTCATTCCCTGCAGCTACACAAACAACAATTCCAGCTGCCCACGCTTCCTCTACTATTTTAACCATTGGATCGTCATCTTCAGTTCGGTAGTTTTGCGCGGTACTTCCTAACGACATACTAATAATGTCGATTTTATTATTTGGGTTATTTTCATTATACTGAATACACCAGTCCACCCCTTGCATCACTGTTTCAAGTGAACCTGACCCCATTTTATCAAGTACCTTTACTCCTACCAAATTTGCCCTTGGAGCAGGCCCCGCATAATTTACAGAAGCAGAAGCAGCATCTCCTGCACAGTGCGTACCATGACCATTATCGTCATAAGCTTCTGTTCGATTATTGATAAAGTCAACAAAATCTGTAATTCTACCTGAAAGATCTGGATGCGGATATATTCCTGTATCTATGATGGCGATTTTCACACCGTTACCTGTTAGTATTGTCCCGTTTCTTACAATATTAGAAGCTTTTGCAGAGGATACTGCTACATTAAGAAAAGCCTTTACCTCACTATTGAGGTACACTCTTTTAATATGATTACAACTAGTCAGCATTTCTTCTAACCCACTAGGAGTTATGTCAGCACTACAGCAGGACACTCTAGGAAAATGACTCTTAATTTTATTTCTCATATGACGATTCATTATTCCATCTACTTCTTTACAACCAGTGTCGTAACATCCCTCTTGAAATTCAATAATAACCGAGTACTTTTTACTTCTTTTTAACATCCCTTCGAACATATTATGCAAAAAGCAAGGCGTCCATTTAAAGGGTTTATACATGTTCAATATTTGTTCCCTTAACGGTCGCTCCAGCTTATCCGCATGAGATCTTACCATTTGAACCATTGAATACCCGAACAATCAAATTCCCTCCTATCTTAATCATTCTTTTACAGATATATGAAGATGAGAGAGAGTTTGCGTCGGCGCTTGTCCAAGTTAGAAAAAATAAGGCGCATATCGGGAGCCATTCCAATTGTTACCGATAGAGTATAAAAAGAAGATCAGCGGGCTCTGAATACTAACCCCCCCACTCCGTAATTCCTGGCTATGCTTGGGCTGTCCGAAATGACTTCTCAAATCGGACTCCTTAATTCCTTACAATGGTGTTGCTGTCCGAATCAACTCCTCATTCGGACTCTGTAATTCCTTACAGTGCTTGGGCTGTCCGAATCAACCCCTCATTCGGACTCCGTAATTCCTTACAATGCTTGAGCTGTCCGAATCAACCCCTCATTCGGACTCCGTAATTCCTTACAATGCTTGGCCTGTCCGAATCAACCCCTCATTCGGACTCCTTAATTCCTTACAATGCTTGGACTGTCCGAATCGACCCCTCATTCGGACTCCGTAATTCCTTACAATGCTTGGACTGTCCGAATCAACCCCTCATTCGGACTCCTTAATTCCTTACAATGCTTGGACTGTCCGAATCGACCCCTCATTCGGACTCCGTAATTCCTTACAATGCTGTTGCTGTCCGAATCAACTCCTCATTCGGACTCCGTAATTCCTTACAATGCTGTTGCTGTCCGAATCAACCTCTCAT
The DNA here is from genome assembly GCF_036676585.1 of Robertmurraya sp. Taxonomy (NCBI): domain Bacteria; kingdom Bacillati; phylum Bacillota; class Bacilli; order Caryophanales; family Bacillaceae; genus Robertmurraya; species Robertmurraya sp. The sequence goes on along the minus strand of NZ_JAKFCQ010000155.1, from coordinate 29,225 downwards.
TCGGACTCTGTAATTCCTTACAATGCTTGGGCTGTCCGAATCGACCCCTCATTCGAACTCAGAATAGAGGAAAAAGAACATCAACGGTCATAAGCATTAAAAAATCCTATTAATTTATGATATTAATAGGATCAATACTCATATTATTCGGTTATTTCAATATTAATCTTTTGACCTAGTTGGACATTTTCACTGTTTTGCAAGGAAACGGTTTGCCCCACTTTTAAATTGGTAAACACAATCGGAGTTACAACAGACAATGCCTTACTCCTGACCAACTCCAAATCTACTTTTAAAATTTTCTGTCCTGCTGTAACTTTTTCACCTTGTTTCACCAGTGACTTGAATCCATCCCCTTGCAAATGGACTGTATCAATACCGAAATGAATCAATACTTCTCTTCCATTAGCATCTATGATTCCTATTGCATGCTTTGTAGGCAATAAGGTAGCAACCTCTCCACTGATCGGTGATACAACCTCTCCACTAGTGGGATCGATAGCAAATCCATCACCAAGCATCTTTTTTGAAAATACTTCGTCCGGAACGGCTGTTAATGGTAACAATTTCCCATGTAACGGAGCTACAAACAAGTTTGTTTCTTGAAACTCAATAACAGAACTAGCTTCCGTTTTTATTCCAAACATTCTTTTTAAAATAGCAACCGCCCCCATTTTTATAATGTACTAGACTTAACTTTCGGTTTTGCTCCGATATTTTTATAGTTCTTTTTGCCTTTAGTAGACAGCAATACAAGGTATATTCCCACTGATACAAAAAGGATTCCAATAAATAGTTGAATCGTAATTGTTTCTCCTAAAAATAATGCGGCTATAATACTCGCAAGCAAAGGTTTTATCAAAAAAGACATGGCTCCTAGACTCGTGTCCAATGATTCTAGTGCTTTAAAATAGAGGTAAAATGCAATCCCTGTATTCACGATACAAATATAAACCATTTGTAACCATATAGGTTCTAAGTCAAACGAAAATGGTTCTATTCCCTTCCAATAGACTACTGGTAAAATCGCTAGAGCCCCAAATAAATCCGTAAAAGATGTCATCGCAGAACTACCTAATTTTTGTGATGTCTTTTTCCCGAAAACCGTATAAAAACTAAAGGCAATCATGCCAACTACTTGTAGAGCAATTCCAGCAATGATTTGTGGATGTGATAGGTTTCCCGTACCACCTAGGGCGACAAGGACACCTATAATCCCAATCGTCAGACCAATCATCTTTTTAACAGATAGATTTTCTTTTAATATGAAGGAAGAAATTAGTGCCACAAAAATGGGATTGGCACTAATTATTACTGCTGACAGGTTAGCATTTGTGTACTGATAACCGATTTGAATCATGTTCATACTAATCGCTACATTCAAAATTCCCAAAGCAATCATAGAGAGGTAATCTTTGCCCGATATATTTTGGTTTCTCTTTTTTAAATCCACAATCGCAAATGGAAGTAAAAAGAGTCCGCCCGTTAAAAACCTTATGAATGTTAACTGCGTTGCGTCAATATAACCAATTACTGTCTTACTAACTACCTCGAAGGAACTAAAGCTGATGATCGCAATTGATAACCATAGGATTGATAGTTTATCATTCTTCATTTATGCTCCAATCTCAAAAGTCATTAAACGATTCTTTGTCGACTTTCCACTTTATTTTCGTTGGCTTTTTCCTTCTGCCGCTCTAATCTTCGTTTCAGAATTTTTCTACCTGGGCATTTCGGTGGAGTGTTATGCCACATGCACTGCCTACAAACAAGACATTTACCCGTATCCTGATTTGCCTTTGCATCATTTGCCCAGTTTGGATTAACCAGCATACTTCTTCCAATATTCACTGCATCAACACCTGTTACCTTTAGGATCTCTTCGGCCATTTCCGGAGTCTTAATTCCGTTTACAGTGAAAACAGGTACATTGACATGTTTCTTAATTTCAGCTGCGGCATAAATTACATCCTTATAAGGATAATCTTCGGGTACGTAGCTATCAAATTCCCCTGTACAGCCATAAGAAATATTAAGATAATCAATTCCATGCTTCTCTAACTCTTTTGCATGGGCGATTCCATCTTCCAGAGTTGGTTCAAAAGCACCTAATCGGATTCCGATAATAAATGTTTCTGGAACAATCTCTCTAATTCGATTGATAATCTCGATTACAAATAATGATCGATTTTGTCCATACTCATCTGTTCTTTTGTTCACACGAGAATTAAAGAACTGGCAGATTAAGTATCGATGGGCTCCATGCAGTTCAATTCCATCGTATCCAGCCTTCCATATCCTTACGGCCGCATTCACAAAATCATCCTGAATTCTTTTAATATGTTCCAATGTTAATGGTGTTCCTGTTCGGAACCGGTCGTTTTTTGTACAGCTATATTCACTTGGACAAAATGTCTCTTCTTCTATTGCAGTTACACCCGCATGACAAATCTGTGCTAGAATTGTTGTTCCCTCTGCATGTACAGCATCTGCAATTTTCTTTAAGCCCGGAATATGTTCATCACTCCATACACCCAACTGGTCATCAGCTACTTTCCCGTAAGTGGATGGACTTGCAGCCTCTTGAATAATTAGTCCCGTACCTCCTTTAGCGAAGCTAACATAATGCTCAATATTTTTCTCTGACACCATCCCGATTTCATCACTGTAACTTCCAATGACCATCGATGGGAGACAGATTCGGTTCTTAATGACTGTGTGGTTAATTTGTAATGGTTCAAACAGCAAGCTCATTTAATCCTTCCTTCTTCACTGTATTTTCTTTCGTTCCTAGTACCCAAGCTGCTCCAAATGAAACGATGAATGATACTGCAACCACCGCAAGAGCTCCATAGAAGTTATTCATTGTTCCGTCTGCTGGTATGAAAGTGACAATGGAAGCTAAACTTGGAGAAACAATTGCGTAACCAGCTACTTTAAGGAACCCGCAAAGCAGACCTCCAACTCCCCCTCCAATCACAGCTGCCACTAAAGGACGCTTCATCGGGAATAGGATTCCATACACCCCTGGTTCCGTAATTCCTAACAGTCCAGTGACTCCAGTAGAGATACCAATACTTCGAAGTGATGGAGCACTAGCTTTTAAGCCAACGGATAAACATGCCGCACCAACCGCAATATTTGCTGATAACATCCCCGCAACAATTAATGGATCAAAGTTCTTTGCTGCAAAAATAGCGAATAAGACTGGATATAATGCATTGTTCATTCCGAAGAAAACAAGGAATGGAGTAGCTGCACCGATGACAAGTACGGCTAAAGGTGGAGCCATATTATAAAGTCCATATACTCCGTTTGAAAAATAAGTACCAATAATGTCACCAATAGGTCCTAATACAATTAAAGTAACTGGGATTGTAATAATCATAGTAAGTAGAGGTAAAAATACGGTTTTAATCACTGCCGGTATTCTCTTATCAAAGAATTTATATACAACGGACATAAACGCAACCGCTAGAAGAACGGGAAAAACGGTTGTATTGTAAGTCGTTTGGTGAATACTGATTCCTAAAAAGGAAAGGCCTTCTGCTCCGTTGATGGTGGAGAAGAGTAAGATGGTTCCAAGAAACGCACCCAGGTAAGCATTCACATTTAATTTACGTGCTGCACTATATCCAATAAATACTGGAAGGAAATAAAAGGCTGCTTGGTTTACGGCTGAAAAGACAATGTATGTTCCTGAATCACTTTTCACTCCGAAGAAATTCGTCAAAATTGTTAATACTGCACCTGTTAGACCCCCTGCAATCAGGACGGGGATAATGGGTGAAAAGGTGCCTGCAATAAAATCTAATAATTTTACAAAGAAGCTTACCTTTCTACCTTCATCCATCTTCTGAACTTGATCCGTAGATTCTTTGAAATCACCTAATGTCATTAGTGAGTGGTAAACCGCGGAGACTTCGTTTCCAATGACAATTTGACACTCATTTCCTCTAATAACAACGCCTAATACACCAGGAATGGCCTTGATTTTTCCTTCGTCAATAATAGACGAATCATTCATTGTAAGACGTAAGCGTGTATAACAATGACTCGCCATCCTGACGTTCTTTTCTCCACCTACCGTTTCAAGAACTGCTTCAGCCAACTTCATCTTTGCATCATTTTTCGACATTCTTTCATCTCCCTACTCTTTTAATAGTTGCAATCATTTGGATCGCTCATCTTTCGCGTTAGATTTAGCCACTCGTAGGATTCGTTACGCGAAAAGGCTGAAGCTTTAATACTAGATTGTAAAAAAACAAGGATGCATTCGTTGAATAACATTCCCTGTTTTTTTAATTTTCTTACTATTTAAATTGTAATCTTGACAAAAGGTAAGAACAAATACGTATAAAAAATGTGAGATATAAGCACAGCTTATTTCAGAAAACTTTTTTCTGGTTCAACTATATGTTTAGAGTAACTAGATATAATTTTTTCAATAAATTCATCTGCGCCACCATAAGGAAATCTAGAGTTAAAAGATTCATGATTGCTGCCATACTCCGTTTTATTGACAGCGTAATAATAAAAGCCATTTGTATAGGCCATGACAAAAGTAGGCTTATCATCGGCATTTCGAAGCTTCTTAGCTAGCTGTGTATCAATTTCTCCTGGAATCGTCACAAGACGGAAGGAACCAAAATCATAGATAAAGCTAGACAGATCATAATGGATACGATCTAATCCTAATTTTTCATTTACGTCCACTAGAAAACAAGCCGAGATTAAAATAGCCTCTTGACTATTCGGGTCAAGGTTTTGGAGTTTTTCCTCTAACTCTACCTTTTTCGTAAGAAGGTAATCATTTTCTGCCGGAACATAATCAATGGTATATGGAACCTCTGTAATGACAACATCTGAAAAAGCGAGTTTTTGTGGCTTATTCTCCTCCACGATTTGCTTGGCAATCCCTTCTCCGATGCGAACGGTCTCCTCCCAGTCTCCTGCTCGCTTGGTTAAACGGGTACTAGTATCTCCTCCTTCCCCATTGGCAATGGCCACAGGAACACCATCGATTTCTTGCAAGTAACGACGGATCACTCCGAAAAAATCATTCGAAACAAGCAGATTTTTATTATCTAGCACCGTTGGATGGCATGCCATATTTAATAGCTTTGCTACTCCAAACCCTTCTTCATTTTTGAAGAGAAGTGACTCAATTTTATCAAAATATTCTACATCCAAACCTTGTCTACTACAGTAAAAACCCTCAATTTGATGGCTATCCCACGTGACTTCTGCTTCCTTTTTATGAGAAAGGCAATACGCAGTATTTTCAATCATCTTTTCTATCAATAACTCTAGATACTCTTGATTTGGCTCAAGATCTTCATTCATTCCTGTAGACACTAACGGACTGGCATGTGTATGTGAACAGCCAATGATAAACTGATTTTCGTCCATGTCAAAATGTTTTGATAATGCAGACTTTGCACGATCTCCAAAGGATTGTTCAATCATAATGATGTCAGGAATGTGAATCACCACTCCCTTTCCGTTTTCAGCCTCAATGTATAACGTATCTAATAGAAGGTTGTCTCTAGCTCCGTAAGCCGTTCGCATCGGATCGAGTACTTCACCGTTTTCGTTCTTTTGAAATAAACTAAATCTTACTTCATGATAACCTTCCATTTTGCACGGAAACTCCGGATTAATGATAGCTTTTGCCATGCTTACTTTTAACATATAGAACTCCTCCTATTAATTTTTTCTATTAATCTCTTTCTACTTTAAAGGCATAAGTCTTGTTCAACAGATAGGGGCGCATATATCCATTGATATTGGATAATGGCAAAATTTCTGGTTTCAATTGAATTCCAAGTGTGTGAATCATATAATCTCGTCTTGCTTGGATTCGTTCCCATACATCAGGATAGGTTGTGGCTAGCTCTTTTCTAAGCTCCTCATTAGCTATAGCTACCCCATCCTCGGCATTGGCTCCACCATAGCCTGAAACACTTGGAATAATATCCATCTGAAATAACATTCCGCTTGAAACAGCAATATCCGATCCTGGGTAAATAGGGGAAGACATCCATTCTTCTCCAGCCGTTAAATGTCCTGGATTAAGTTTCCACCCATATTTTGATTTTGGTAGTACAGATTCTATTAAGTCGTACATTTCCTGTCCGGTTATGCCAATTGCCATATTTTCATACCAAGTAACACTCGCTGCATAGTAGGGTCTTGCGACAACATCTAAATAATCTTCTACCTCTATTGGTAGCTCCTCTTTAGTAGAAACAACATAAGCTGAACGGCTAGTTAGACCCCCTCGATATCCGAGAGTTGAGGCAAATTTATCTCCTATGCTTACCTTTTTTGCCCTCGGAGCAACAACTGCGTTTGTAAATCGGTCCCCTGTAGCGCAGATGGTCTGTACATTGTTCGGCTGTCCATAAACGGCCAACTCGCTAGCAAGTTCCATTTCTGTTAGTCCTGGCTTAAGTTTATCCAGCACTTGGAGAACACAAGACGAAGCCACAGATGCCCCAAATTCATAGTGAGCAATTTCGTTTGCATTCATATTAACTCGAACACCTTTTCCAGGATGAATAAACAGGGATGTCGCATTCCACACTCGTCCAGACTCACCCACAACCTTTTCCACCGCATGAACAATAAAGTAGGGAACATCAAAGATTTGTTCGTTATCTTCTAAGGAACTAGTGAACAATTTCCATCCAGCAATTCCCGCACTCATTCCTTCTGATACTCCTGCCGACTTGATTAACTCAGCTAGTGTTTTTGTGTTTCCCATCGGTTGGTTCGGAAGAGAAAAATAGGGTGTATGTACCACTTCGACTGCAATCCTGCTATACCGCCCCATTCGTACGGATTCATTTCCTAATAACATATAGGCCTTTCCACAACTGTGTAAAACGAGAACAGCTTCTTCAAATCTCGGTTCAAATCCAGCAAGATAGCCAAAATTTGTCCCATGCTCCCGATCGGCGTACACAAACAGGACATCCATCTTATCCTCTTTCATACGTTTGAGGACTTTTTCTTTATGATGTTGTATCGTCTCATCGGTTAAATCCACTGGTACCTTTGCTGGCTCCGTGGTTGGAGCTGGTACCTCGCTATAAGTGATGGTTTCCATTAAAGTTGTCATATATATGCTCCTATCTAATTTTTATCCAAACGTTTAACTGACCTCTTGCATCCTCTCATGCACTTCTTTAAATAAATCAATGAAAATTGACATAGGTGTAGATAAATGGGCCGTTTTGTTATAGGTAAGCCCGAAACTTCGATTTACTTGCGGGATATCCAGCGGCAACTCGATTAACGATCCTTCCTCTAGTTCATCTAACACGAAATTTTTTATCACATATCCGATTCCCATTCCCATTTTAGAAAAATCAATTAGCAAATCCATATTAGAGACTTCAAGGGTATGTCCGATAGTAAAACCATTTTGAAAAAAATACTGATCAACGCTTTGTCTAAGTGGATGTGTTTTATGGAGTAACATTAAATTGCCAAAAGCAAAATAATCAAAAATATTTTTGGCCTCACGAAGCTTTAAGTTATTAATGTAAGAGGGAGTTGCAACAAAGATGTATTTGTATTGCATGAAAGGATAGTATTCAAACATGTTCTTTTTCATAGGTTCTGTGGTTATGCCAATATCAAGACCATACTCTTCTAGCATATTAAATGTTTGATAGGAGGACTGGTTAATGAGAGAAATCTCAATATAAGGATGTTCTTCAATAAACTTTTTCAGAAATGGTCTCATCACAAAATGACACATCGTTGTGCTTAAGCCTATACTGATCCTGCCAATTTTCCGATTTTCTGTCTGTTTAATCTCGAACTCGCCTTTCTCCAAAATGTCAAAGGCTGATTTTACATGCTTATAAAATAGCTCTCCTTTTTCTGTAAGCTGAACGCCTCTACTTTTTCGCATAAATAATGTGACGCCTAAGCTACTCTCAAGATTATTGATGGCGTTACTAACAGCTGGTTGGCTAATATAGAGATTTTTTGCAGCATGAGTTATATTCCCTAGTCTTGCCACTTCACTAAATATGCGATAGAGCTGTATATTTTGTTCACTCAACTGCTCTCACTCCCCGATCATGGTTTCAGTACATAATTTTCAATTGCACATGCTACACCATCTTCATCGTTTGATGTGGTAATAAATTTAGCAAGCTCCTTAATACTTTCACTAGCATTCCCCATTGCAACCGTATATCCGAAGTCCACGGTAAGCATTGACCGGTCATTTTCACTATCACCAATCACCATGACCTCGTTCATTTCAATTCCTTTTGCTTTTGCATAGCGAGCGACAGCTGCTCCTTTTTGAGCACCTGACACAGTAATTTCAGCATTAAAGGCATAGGAGAATTCTACTGAAATCCCATTTATTTTTGATAGTTCTTCTCTGAGCTCTGTTATGAGTGGAATATCCATTTTGGCCGTACATATTTTATAGATCCTAGTACCTTTGGAAAATACTTCTTCAAGTTTCACTTCCTGTTTCGTCGTTTCCATTAATACATTAGCAAAATATAAACATTCCTCTTTATCATGGAGGATCTTTCCATGAATTTGCGTTTCCATCCATTCATCAAAGAGATACTCACTTGCCTTTTCGGGAGTAAAGTTTGTCATTCTCCCTTCCGATGTAAAAAGCTCCATATAAATATCTCTTTTTTCGAAGCTTTCTTTAATGCTATTGGCTAGCTCGTGAGTGAAGTAAATCTCTTCATGGATACTGCCATCAGCTTTGTATGTCGATGCACCACTTGCACAAATAAAATCACAGGAAATTCCCGCATCTATTAAAGGCTGCCGGGACATACTGTAATCCCTTCCTGTACATACAACAAACTCAATTCCTTTTTCCTGTATCGTCTTAATCACCGAAGTTGTATAGGTAGAAATATTCCCTTTCTTGTCTAAAAGCGTTCCATCTAAATCAACCGCCACTAATTTAACCATATTGATACCTCTTCTAAAAAGTTTTATATAATAATAGAAAGCCCGCACTCGCGAACTTTCTATGGGTACTTGAATTAGACCTGTACTTTATTTAAAGCATCGAAGTATTCTTTATCATGTGGATACATCGGACGAATGAGATTTTTAAACTCTAGCTTTTCAACATTCTGGAAGGTAATTCCAGGGGTTAATGCCATAATGTCTCTTCCAGCTAGCTCTAGCTCCTCCGTATACAGATAGCCTTGTTTTACCACGATAATGTCGTAATCCTTGTAGTCTAAGCCAGCTGTTTCAAACTGTTGAATTTCTCGAAAAGCCGTGAGATGGTTGGCTACGACAACAAAGATTTCTGTCCCATCGATTTTCACTGTTACGGTATCTCCAATTTTATGAGGATAGGCGTAGAAGGTATTTAAATCTCCCATTGCAGTTATCACCCCAGTAATATCAACTGGCTGAGATTCCTCATCAATGGCCATTCCAAGTGAAAAGCTGACTTGATCACCTATTTTCTGTGTCATTAACTTTTCACATGCTTTTGGGTCGTTAATCGTTGCAAATAAAACCTTTTTATTGTTTAATTCTCGAGCAAGGAACATTTTTAATAGACGAGTATTATAGGCAAACGATCCACCGGTTGCATTATCACCAGCATCTGTCATAAACACTGGCCATTTGTCGGTGGTAATAGCTTCCTCAACCGCTTCGTCTGGTTCAAGTGCATACCCAGTGAAATGAAATACATCTCTTTTCTCCATTACAAAATCTGCTATTTCCTTTGCTTTTTGTGCTGCCAGCTCCTGATACTCGTCACTTTCAGGAACGACAATCACACCAGCCCCACATAGTGCACTATCCGCATGACTGTACCCTATATGATAGGAAGCACTCATAATTCCTTCAAGTGTTTCGGTTTTATCTAAGAGCTCATTAATCCAGCACATCGGTTCATCCGCTGACACACTTCTTTGTCCTCCTACTAAAATCGGAACACGAACATATTCTGGTTTTAGGGGTCTTGGATTTTTTAGTAGTTTAACAAATAACTCGGCGACATCATGATGACACTCTTCTCTATCCCAGTGTGGTGATTGACGATAGCAGCGAATAATATTTGCAAGTTGAGTATACCGTTCCGTTACATTTCCATGAGGATCCATCGTAATTGCGATTGGCATATCAAACCCAACAATTTCACGTATTCTTTCAAGAATATACAGCTCACCCGCATCCTCTTCTAAGTCCACTACATGACTGGCACCGTGAAGAAAGAGTAAGATGCCATCAAGTTCATCTTTTCTTTCTCTGACCGTATCGATAATCTTATTCGCTATAAACATAAATGCATCTTTTTCTATGTATCCATTCGCTCCACCATTTGCATAAATAGTAGGTATGGCTTCAATTCCATTTGCTTCAAAAACATCCTCACAAAACATATATTTGAGAACAACGTCATCATACCCGATATCGAACTGATCAAGCGTCTCATAAAACGGGTTCCATGAATTCGATTCAGCAGTAAATGATCCAATTAATACTTTCATACAATTCCTCCTAGAATTTATTTTTGAATTTTTTGAATCCTTAATATAAATCAATCTTACTTACCCTTTTGCCATAAAACAAATACGCATAAATTATGTGAGTTATAACTACAAGTTATTGCAATGCTAGTCCTCGAGATTTATAGACATTCTATTACTATAAATATTGGCTTACAAAGTACTTGTAAGATTCTTTGCCAAGGTATATCTATTTGAATGTCAGATTTTTTTATAAAAAAAGCTCTATCACCTTTGTGATAAGAGCTTCCGACTAATTTTTCCCCAAAAATACTTCATGTTCATGCTGAAGCAACCATTCCTTCCGCCACAATCCACCCGCATAACCTGTAAGCTGCCCACTAGACCCAATGATTCTATGGCATGGGATGACAATACTGAGCTTGTTTCTACCATTTGCATGACCAACTGCTCTAATTGCTTTTTCATTGTCAATCCTAATAGCTAGCTCCTTATAAGTTCCTGTTTCACCAAACGGAATACTGACTAATGCCTTCCACACAGTTTGCTGAAAATTTGTTCCATCTAATTTATAAGGAAAGGTGAATACTTGACGTTTTCCCTTAAAATATTCATCGATTTGATTCAAACATTCTTTCAATACTTTCGGTGTTTCCTCTTGAATCGTATTTTGAATCTCTTCCCGGTCTACGAACATGATGGAATAAATCTCATTCATTGATCCGATAATTTCTACTACTCCTATTGGTGACAGATAATCGATTATATATCTATTAATCATAAAGAGACCTCCATAAATAGAAAGTCGCATACGATTGCCAACCTTCCCAATTTGTCGCGATTGCCCTAATATCATGAATCGTTGGTTTATTCTCTAGTCCTAATTGGAGCTTTAATGCATTATGAAGTCCTACGTCTGCAATCGGAAACGAAGAGTATTGGTGAAAGCATTTCATCATCACATAATTCGCAGTCCATGCCCCTACTCCCCGGATCTTCATTAACTGGGTGTGAAGTTCATGATACTCCTGTTTTTTCAATCTTTCTTTTGTCATTTCACCGCTTACCATCATCTTTGCAATTCCTATGATATATTCCGCTTTCCTAGTCGTAAATTGAAGATTTCTTAAATCCTCTACCTTTACATTTGCGATTACCTCATATGTAGGATATATCCAATACGTATCTCCTTCAAAAGTTAGACTCTTTCCGTAACTCTCAACCAAACGTTTTTTAAGTAAGTAGGCGAACGATAAATTGATTTGTTGGCCCATAATCGCCCAAGTAAGGGCCTCGAATAAGTCAGGAATCCCTATCATTCGCAACCCATAATATTTCTCTACCATTCTCTTTAAAAGTTGGTCCTCATTTGCCATTTGATAAAATTCTTCTAAATCTGAATGGAGATCAAACCACTCCTCAATGTGAGTGACTACCTGTATTCGTTTGCTAATATTTGGTGCACCTAACGGAAATTCAACTTTTATAATGCCTTCAGCTTCAGAAATCTTAACTAAAATCATTTCATCCTCAATGAGCAACAATTTATATAAATAACCATCATTAAGTCGATGAAGAACCTCTTCTTGAGATCGTCCTAAAAACACCAGGCACTCTGCAAAACTAAATACTTGTGGTGGTAATATTTCAAGATGTGACTCGTAATTGATCCACTTCATCTAACCTGTTCCTCCTTACTTGCTGTACGATATTCACTAGGGGAACAAGCCTTCACATTTCGAAATACTTTGTAAAAATTTGATGAGCTCTGGAATCCTGTCTCATAACAAATTTCTAAATTTGATCGGTCCGTATATTTTAAAAGATGTGCTGCTTTATCAACTCGTATTTTTTCCAGATAGGACCTAGGAGTTTCCGATGTTTCCTTCTTGAATAACCTATTAATATAGAAAGAACTTACTCCCACGTGATTAGCTACATCATCAAGTAGTAATGGTTCCTTATAATGTGAAACTAAGAAGGAGATTACCTTCGTTATTAGTTCATCGTTTGGAGAAAGAGGTGCATCCGGCTTACATCTTTTACATGCACGAAAGCCGGCCTGTTCTACTTTTTTCATGTCATCGTAAAATTCTACATTGCATTTTTTGGGCTTTCTCGATCGACAGGAGGGTCTGCAGTATATTTTTGTTGTTTTTACTGCTGTATAAAACAGTCCATCGTAAGTATGATCACATGCAATAATTTTCTCCCACATCTCTTCAAAAGAAAGATTGATTTCTCGCATAAAAATTATCCCTCCTAGGCAATCATTTTTGTTCATAACGATATCTCAAGTTTACCAACACGATGTTCCTCCTTCCTCCTCATTCTTGCACTTATGGTGACGTACAAGTAAAAATTGATAAAGATCTTGTTTGCTTTAAAATCATTTTCCCAAAAAAAGTGGTTTAATAATGGATTCTCTTTCATGAAAAGAGAATCTTTTTTGATATGAAGGTTGATTGGCCAATTAATGCACGTTTGATGGTATGATTTGGACACAGGTGCCTTTCTAGTTCATATTTCTGTCCGAATAAGGGGTTGATTTGGACTCGGACAACCTTCATAATCGAGTCCCTGTCCTTTTGAGGGCTGCATTCGGACTCGAACTCTCTTCCTAATCGAGTCCCTGTCCCTATCAGGGCTGCATTCGGACTCAAACTCTCCTCATAATCGAGTCCCTGTCCCTATGAGGGCTGCATTCGGACTCAAACTCTCTTCCTAATCGAGTCCCTGTCCTTATCAGGGCTGCATTCGGACTCAAACTCTCTTCCTAATCGAGTCCCTGTCCTTATGAGGGCTTCTTTCGGACTCGAACTCTCTTCATAATCGAGTCCCTGTCCTTATCAGGGCTTCATTCGGACTCGAACTCTCTTCCTAATCGAGTCCCTGTCCTTATCAGGGCTGCTTTCGGACTCAACCTCCTTTCCTAATCCAGTCCCTGTCCTTATCAGTACTTCTTTCGGACTCAACATCCATCCCAAACATAGTTAATAGTTGAATAAGACCAAAGGGTATGGCAAAATATGCTTGTACACATTCGTGAAAGCGTGCACATTTTGCTTATGATCGGTTAATGAGTTGATAATAGGAGTATAAGGAACTATTCACTCAACAATTATCCTATCGTACACTTGGGAGGGAATATACTTGAGAACGATTAGACTAGGAAACAGCACATTAGAGGTACCAGTTGTTGCAGTTGGCTGTATGAGAATAAGCGCACTTGAAAAATCCGAGGTTGAGCGCTTTATAAAAACAGCATTAGAAGAAGGAGCTAACTTCTTTGATCATGCGGACATATATGGTGGTGGTGCTTGTGAAGAAATATTTGCAGATGCTATCAACATGAATGATGATATTCGTGAAAAAATGATCCTTCAATCCAAATGCGGTATAAGAAAAGGGATGTTTGATTTCTCTAAAGAATACATATTAGAGTCAGTGGACGGCATTTTAAAACGCCTGAAAACCGATTATCTGGATACACTTCTTCTACACCGTCCGGATACTTTGGTGGAGCCTGAAGAAGTAGCCGAAGCCTTTGATATCCTTGAAACATCAGGCAAGGTCCGTCATTTCGGTGTGTCTAACCAAAATCCGATGCAAATTCAACTTCTGAAAAAGTACGTAAAGCAACCTATTGTAGCTAACCAACTACAATTTAGTATCACAAACGCCACGATGATTTCTAGTGGAATTAACGTGAATATGGAAAATGAGTCAGCCATCAACCGTGATGGCAGCGTTCTTGATTTCTGTCGACTAAATGACATTACGATTCAACCTTGGTCTCCCTTCCAATACGGTTTCTTTGAAGGAACCTTCTTAGGAAATGAAAAATTCCCTGAGTTGAATCAACAAATTAATCAACTTGCAGAAAAATATAATGTAAGCAATACAACGATTGCGATTGCATGGATTTTACGTCATCCTGCAAAGATGCAACCTGTTGTGGGTACAACGAATCTAGATAGATTACAGGATTGCATCCAAGCTAGCGAAGTCCACCTTACTCGTGAAGAATGGTATAGCATTTATCGTGCGGCAGGAAATATCCTTCCATAAAACTCTAGACAAACACACTCGCACTACAAGGACGAGTGTGTTTTTTTATTCACTTTCGATCCCAAAAAAGTTCATAACGGTATTAGAAAAATCTCGATATAAACTTACTTTGTCCCTGCCGGACCTTATATCATGTGCATAGGAGGTCATCGTTGTATAAAAGTCTGGATTTACAGATACATACACTTTATGAATTTTATTATCTGCTTTTCGTACCTGATCAGCTATTTTTTGATTTAAAACTTCTGACAGACTATTATATTGGTTTGGTTTAATCGCAACATAGGCATTGTTGTTGGAGTAAATAACATTAGCCCGTTCTACTTCTTCTAATTTCTGGACATATTGTTCTGCTAGTTGTGACACCCTTATCGTATGATCTACCTTTTCTGTTTCATCGTTTAAGATTCTAGCCTTAGCTTGGCTTATTTGCGCTTGCTGATCCTCAGTTTCATTCGCATGATTATTAAATCCACAGCCAGATAGAAAAAATGACAATACCGTTACTACTAAAAACAACATATATCTGTTCAAAGCACTCACTCCTGATCATTCTTTCAACCTATATGTTGGCTAAAAATGATAGATATATTCAGGATGAGAGGCTGTGACATTCAAAAAGTCCAACCGTAACGGAAGGACCTTCTTTTTGAACAATTAATTATTTTTCTCCTAACCTCAACGGTTAGATCTTTCATTTCATACTAGCTGTATTCACCTTTTGAAGTAGTTTTTTTATCACATTATTAATTGTAATAACTTCTTCCTCTGTCATTCCTGTTGATTCTAAAAGTGACCGTGGGATACAAACAGCCTTCTCTTTAAGAAGATTTCCTTCCTCAGTAATTGTAATCATCACAACCCTCTCATCTTCCGCCGATCTTTTGCGTACGACGAGACCCGCTGCTTCCATTCTTTTTAGCATAGGAGTTAAGGTTCCAGAATCAAGTCCTAGAAGCTCTCCTAATTCTTTCACTGTACTTTGCTTCCTTTCCCATAACACGAGCAATACCAGATACTGTGGATAGGTTAAATTTAGTTCGTCCAAAAATGGACGATATAAACGAAAAATCGCTCTTGAACAAGCATATAAAGAGAAACATAAATGGTCTTCTAGTTTCACAAGTTCATCGTCATACTTCATAATTCATCCCTCAACTTCTAAAAAACTGATTATAAAATTAATTTTATAAAATCATATCGTACCCATTCCTTATCGTCAAATCCACATTTAAATTTTGCGCAATATAATTGTTGACAATTAATAATTCATCTATTATTATGAACACATAAGTTAATTGGTTTTGCACAATTTAAATTAGAAAAAAATTACATTCGAAAAGGATGATTACTTATGTCAAACGTTTTATTCACTTCTAGTGTTACTGCAGTTGGAGGTAGAGAAGGGAAAGTTCAATCTCCTGAAGGTGCCATTAATCTTGATATCGCAATGCCAGGCACACCAAGAGCTAAATCATTACCAAGTGCTACAAATCCTGAACAATTATTTGCTGCAGGATACGCTGCCTGCTTTGACGGAGCTCTTCAATTTATGGCAAGATCAGAACGTGTTAAATTTGAATCACAAGTAACAGCAAACGTTAGCCTTATAAAGGATGAAACAGACCAAGGCTTTAAGCTTGGTGTAACACTACAAGTAAAAGGTACTGGAATTGAAAGAGCTGTTTTAGAAGACTTAGTTCAAAAAGCTCATCATTTTTGCCCGTATTCAAAAGCAACAAGAGGAAATATCGAAGTGACTTTAGAGATTGTTGAATAATAGGTACAAAAAAAGGCTTTCGACTCAACTGTCGAAAGCCTTTTTACGTATCCATTTAAATGAATAATAACAAACTGAGTGCCATTACAGCCATTCCAGCGATTAACCCATAGATTGATAGATGAGTTTCATCATATCTTTTCGCGGCAGGTAATAATTCATCGAGTGAAATAAATACCATAATTCCTGCCACAGCGGCAAAGATGATGCCAAACATTACATCGTTTAAGAATGGCATCAAAAACAAATAGGCAACTAACGCACCAACTGGTTCTGATAGTCCGGATAAAAATGACAGTTTAAATGCCTTTTTCTTATCACCAGTGGCAAAATATACGGGCACTGAAACGGCAATCCCCTCAGGAATATTGTGAATAGCGATGGCTACCGCTATGGCAATCCCTAAACCAGGGTCCTGCAAAGCCGAAGTAAATGTCGCGATCCCCTCTGGAAAGTTATGAATCGCAATCGCCAATGCTGTAAAAGTTCCCATTTTTAATAGGGCCTGATTGTTCGGCTTATCGTTCATATCCTCAACTTTTTTCAACTCATGTGGATTTCCTTGTTTGGGGATAAATTTATCAATTAATGTAATTAACAACATCCCTCCGAAAAAACCCGCCACTGTCATCCAGTTACCTAACACATTCCCCATAGAACCTACAAGTGCATCCTTTGCTTTTATGAAAATCTCAATCATAGAAACATAGATCATCACACCTGCCGAGAAACCAAGAGTAACAGAAAGAAACTTTGTATTTGTTGTAGAGGTAAAAAACGCTAATACACTACCAATCCCCGTGGCAAGACCTGCCATTAAAGTTAACCCAAAAGCCAACAACAGATTCTCCGTCATTGTAATATCCTCCTTAATTATGGTTAAAGCTATTTGGACCAAAGACAATAAGTTTCCTTAATCAAACTTTTTCATAAAAAAAATATAGGTATTTCACTAATCTTTATAAAGGATATGTGCGTGTATAAAAAATGTGCCATAAACTTTAAAAATTTCATCAGTAAACATTTGTTTCCCTGATACAACTTTTATTATATATTTTTACAAGCTGTAGGGCAATCAATATTTTCATAGGTAAAAAAAAATGACCCCTTTATAAGGAATCATTAATGATCACGGTTCACGATATAATTCAATAAATGCTTTAAAAAAGGTATATTTCGTGGAATCTCCTGCAACGCTTCCGTTGCGAGACAGAAGTGCTCCCACATTTCCCTTTTAGCACCATCTTTCCCTAGGATAGAGACAAATGTGGAATTATTGTTACCCGTATCTTGACCTGTAGGCTTTCCGAGCAGGTTCACATCTCCTTCTACATCAAGGAGATCATCCTTTATTTGAAAGGCAATGCCGGCATGATGAGCGTATTTTTTCAAAGCTTGAATTTCAGTTTCGCTTGCCTCCGCAAGAATGGCTGGCATAATGAGGGATGCTTCAAACGCTAATCCCGTTTTATACATACTCATATGATTCAGTTGGTCTATGCTTAATTTCTTCCCTTTCGATCCAAGGTCCATCGCCTGTCCCTGACACATAATCCCTGTCATTTGTGCTGAGTAATGTATAAGCTTTAACACCGTTTGGGGTTCATAGGAACCTAGAGATGCTTGCTCTTCAATCGCTCTCTGTGTTAAAAATAAACCCGTTATTTCAGCTACAGCGATATCATATACATGGTGAAGGGTTGGCCGCCCTCTTCGAGTATCTGAATTGTCTTGA
This sequence comes from Robertmurraya sp., assembly GCF_036676585.1. Taxonomy (NCBI): domain Bacteria; kingdom Bacillati; phylum Bacillota; class Bacilli; order Caryophanales; family Bacillaceae; genus Robertmurraya; species Robertmurraya sp. The sequence continues at coordinate 11,143 of NZ_JAKFCQ010000155.1, read as the reverse complement.
GAGGGAAGATCATCGAAAATGAGAGAAGCAGTATGCAAATATTCCAATGATTTTAATAAAGGAAGGATGGATTCCTTATTTAAATCGAATCCCTGTACCCCCATCACCCAAGCCATTATCGACCGCAGCCGTTTCCCATCGCCTTCAAGGCTGTAATTAGCTGCTTCAATAATGGATTGATTCGACACAGCTACATCTTTGTTATGAGCTATAGGTAAGATGCTGTTGATTTCATTACGGAATTCGTCAATGGTATTTAAAAATTCCTCTTGCTCTTTCCTCTCGTTTCTTAGTGTCGTAATGATGTGATCTCGAAGTAATTTATCAAAGAAATCCACATCATCCGCTTTTCTAACCATCTTCTGTATGAGACGATTAAACATTGAATGATCTGTTGCAAACATCTCCATAACTTCATTGTACTTCTTAATTCCCATTTTTTCTTTAAAACGTTTTAAGCCATTGATGGCACGATCCAAAATTACCTCGCATGTTTTCTTATCAGACTGAAAGACCTTATGTATAAGGTAGTAGATAACGGTCCAGTACATTTCAAAAGGATTGATTAAATCATTTCGCACACCATTATACTTCATATAATAGGTATAAGGAGTGACCGCACCATCCTTCATATCATCAAACATATCTGCAAAATCATCCGCTAACTGATTATATATACCATAATAGAACGTTCGATCCGAAAATCCTTCATCTTGATGAGCATCAAGGACTGACCGAGCAATTAATCGTGACGATGATGATTTTAAAATGACTGGTACATATAAATCTTCATTTGTATAAGCGGAATGAGATAAATCCCTCTGCCTATCTACTTCTTGAGATTGGAAAAAAACATACGATTGCTCGAAAAACAATGTCAGAGATTCAGGTCGTTGATGAGCTTTAATATATTCAAAAGCAGCCCCCAATTCTTGATGGATAAAACGAATTAAAGGTTCGTTCTTCCCTGCCCACACTCCTAGTTTAGGCACAGTCCCTGTTGTTAGTGTCGTACGAATCAAATTCGTATACCACTTGGTCTCTTCATCCGACAACAACTTCGCATCGAGAAGGTCGTCGATAAACGGATACGTTAAACCATAGCAATACCCTAGTCTGATCGCTTCATCCAACTTTTTAGACCTCTCTTCAAAAGATAGCTTGTCATCCATCTCTTCAAGAACATGCATGAGGACACCAGCAATAATTTTGATCAGCTTCCTTTGGGCATGTTCCGCGTCCATTCCCTCTGGAATATTCTCTGAAACAGTCTTCAACTTGCCAATTAACCAGATCATGGTTAACTCAATACCTTCCTCTTGAGCCTTCCGGTACAAACCAGCCATTCCTAATAGATCATTTTGATTTTCTCCATTTACAAGAATACTTTTCTTCCAACTATGAACTGTGCGGCTAATACTAGCCTGTGTCTCAGGTGAGTTCAATGATTTTCCGAGATCGCGCATATAAAGGTAAGAAATACTCCGGTCCAAGTAGTTATCCAATTTACCTGTATGGTCTAGCCATTGAAGGTAACTTTGATACCCTTTTGAACTTGCACGTTTCTCTCGATTAGAGAACAAGGATAGGATGGAATGATGACGAATATGATTGTGTTTCCACGAATGAATATCTTCCATTAAGGCTTTCGCATACGATTTTTTTACTACCTCATTATAGAGTGTTTGAAAATATTGTTCTGCCTTTTCTTCAGCCTGCTGGTAACAGGCCTCTGCATTTATTATTAATTCATCAGTCATTCTACACATTCCCTCTACTAATGATCTTCTATATGTATTTAATATCGTAAAATTGATATGATTATTCCGATTTTTGTGGTGTAATTTTAAATTGTAAATTATTGATTAGAAGGTAGTTTATTTAAAGCACGGAACAAAAGAGAATCATATTGCCAAATCACAAAAAAAAGACTGCAATACACATATATTTTATCATAGTATATGTATACGGCAGCGTTCACCTGTATTAATTGAAATTGTATTTTTCTATTAATCCTCTACGGAAAGTTTATTTCCGTCAATATCTTCAAAAAAGAAATACTTCTGAACTCCCTCAAACAACATAATATCTGATACTGGTACTTTTTGTTTTACAAGTATGTTATGTGTTGCTTCAACATCGGATGTTTTGAATATGAAGTAGTTACCCTCTATATGCCGATTTGAAGGGAATTTTACGGGAACATGACTATTTGCATGAAAAAGTATTAATACTGGATCCCCATCATTCACCTTAAACTCTACTGTAATATCACTCCTTTTAAATTCCTCTAATCCTAGTACATTCTTATACCACTCGGCAGATTTTCCTAAGTCTAATACAGGTACAAATACACCTGGTATGCCAGTAAACAGTGCCCTTTTCATCTAACCACCCCATCCATTTTCATAGAAAATCATCAGCTTTATTTTCATGTTTTAGAAAAACAAACCACCTACTAAGTATGCAATTGCAGAAAGTATCCAAGCTAGTATGCAATATGGGAGCTTGGTTTTAAAATGGTCATATACTTTTACCTTTGTAGAGTAAGCTGTGAGAAGTCCTATATCTGATGTAATACAAGTTGTTGCCCCCCACAACCCTGCAGATATTAATGCTGCAATAGTTAACGGCGTATTTGCCCCTACTGCTTGCGATATTTCTAGCAAAATAGGTATAGCCATAATGTATAGGCTCCAATTAAGTGTCACTAGAAACTCTGTAACTGAAAAGATAGTAAAAATCATTATTGGTAAGAGTTTAGGAATTACCAGAGCAGAAACTAGTCCAATAACATATTCAGTGAAACCAATTTCTGTAATTGAATTAGCAAGAACAAATGCTGTTGCCATAATTGCCACTAGCTCTAACATATTCTTCATACCATCGAGGGTTGCATTAATGTATTTTTCAGGGGTAAAAATCCCTTGTACAATAAATAGAACTCCTGTCGCTAAAATTGTTAAAAATGCACCTAACTGGGTATTGGATCCAAAATAGATGGTAGAAGCAATAAATATAAGAATTGGAAGAAAAAAATTAATTAAATGCGGTGACTTTTTAGGTGGAGAATCTTCGTCTAAATTGGATTCCTGGTTTGTTTTCATAGGTGTAGGTAAGGTTTCACCAGTTGCTGTCATTGGTTGCATTACTTCATTAGCAACTGCTATTTCATTTGTTGCTTGATATACTTTTCTCATGGCCCCTAAATTAGGTATCAAGCCGATAACATTTAGAAAAGTTATTATGAGAAATGCAATTGGAAAAAATAACAGGGGAACGATTTTCATAAAACTTGCAATTCCTTCACCTGTTGACGCATAGCCATTTACAACTAGTAAACCGGAAATAAAGATTGCTCCTGTCCCTATTGGATAAAGATGAGTTAATGAAATTGCAGGAGCTAAAGTAATCATTGCTGTTTTTTCACGAGGGATTTTGTATTTATCATTAACAGGAGTAATACAGGTTCCTACAGTAGATGCACTTAAATAAAGATCGAATGATAAAAACACACCAGTTACATAGTTTATGATTAATGCCATTTTACTGTCTTTCGCTTTGCTGCTTGCCCATAATCCGAATTGCTTTGATAATCCACTTTGTTCTAAAATAGCAGCGATAGAGCCTATTAATAACAGCACGAGCATAAGCCATAGATTGTCTGGATTAGTCACTTGTTCAATGATTTTTTCATTATATGTAACTATAGTATCTCCTCTATACTTTAGAAAAACTGCTAAGAGGCCCCCCCATATAAAACCTTCAAGTACTTTTTGTGTAATCATAATAAAACCAAACATAACGACAGGAGGAATGAGTGACCATACTCCAAAATTTTCTGCAGATGAAGGTGCACCAAAACCAATCACAATAAATACAACCAAAAGTATAAGGTAGGTATACTTATCTACTTTTTTCATTTTATCCTCCTACTTATCTCTGAATTTTCAGTTTTCTTCACTTAAACAATACTCATTTGTTCACCTTCATTTTCTCTCTAAGCATACACTTTTCCATAACCAAAACCTCCTTCTACGAGGCAGTTTTGAGCAGCATATCTAGCAGCTAATTGTAATCCTTCTTGGATTGTATTCGGGCTAGGTTTATTTTGCTTTGACCAACCATTTTGAAGAAGATGTATTAGAAATGCAGTAATATACGCATCACCGCATCCCATAGTATCGATTGGGTCAATCAATTCGGCTCTACCTTTATAGTACATACTCCCATCATAAAAAGTGGATCCTTTTATTCCTTGAGTAATCATTATATAACTTACTCCATAACTAGATACTTTTTCTACTAGACTATCAATTTCTTTCTCTGGCATATGCGAACCTGAGAATTGTGCAAAGTCAATATTTTCACAAACACTTTTCAAATAATTTTCCTCTCTATAAATTTCCTCTTCAGCAAAATCGAAGCTCAATAATGTTTTTAAACTCCTTAATTTTTTTAACTCCATTACACTCAAAGGAGAATAACAACTAGAATGGATCAAATTGAATTGATTTAGGTATTCTAAATCCTTTAAATTCAAATTGATTGGATACTCTTTCGAAATTCCACCGTTATTCCAGCTTAAAAGTACACGGTCTCCATTTACTAAATCAACCTCTGTGATACCATTTTCACCCTCATATTGAGTAGAATGTGAAAGGTCAATTCCTAAATCAGATAAGATGTCTTTTACAAAGTTACCTTCTTGACCGCTGCCGAATACCCCCATATAGGCAGAGGATATACCGATATTTCTAGCATGAGCAGCAAAGTTCACACAATTTCCTCCAGGAAACATTTTTTTACTGTAAATATATTTATCAACCACATTATCTCCTAACCCAATTACTCTCATATTTCTGCCTCCTTTTGTTTTAAAATTAAAGTGCTGCAATTGCAGCACTCTATTCTTAATACTCTACCACTCTGTAGTATCTTCTGATTTCTAGAGAATGATTGCGTTTTTGCTCTAAGTGAATACTTAATCTCTCTACAGCTGTTGCAATAATAATAGGTGAAAGGTATTCTCTAAATTCATTACTAATACCTTCAAGTGGATAATCCTTTGTATCAAAGATTGTTACGTTTTTTGTATATCTATTGACGAAATTCTCTACCCTATCCATTAATGGACGTGTTTTGTCTTCTCCCTTAAATAAGATCACACTCGTATCTTCTTCAACTAACTCGATGGTTCCATGGAAAAACTCAGCTGCATGAATAGATTTTGATTTTATCCATTGCATTTCCTCTAACACACACATTGCGTATAAATAAGCTTCTCCCCATAGGTTTCCCGAACCAACTACCATGTGATATGTTTCATCCCTATACTTTTGAGCAAACTGATCAGCTTTGTTCTCCGTTGCCTCTTTAACGGAAATTAGAGCATAAGGTAAATTTTTCAGTTCTTCCACAAACTGATTGTATTGTGGAAATTCACCACGTAGATTCATTAAACAAGTAATTAACTGATACAGTTGGATATGCATAGATTCGCATAATGTATCATTTGCTGCTGCATTCTCTAAAACATGTGTACTATATGTAGCAAGAGGTGTAGAAGCATCTCCTACTAAGCCTATGGTTGTCGCTCCTTTTTCTCGAGCAAACCTTGCTGCATTAACAGTTTCTTCTGTCGTACCGGATAAGGAAGCCAAAATCACTAATGATTTTTCATTAAACCGCTCATGCTGCATAAGAATAAATTCCGCAGCAATCTCAGTATAAACTGGAATTTTTGATTTGGTTTTTAAGAGATATTCTAAAGGATACATAAGAGCAATTGTTCCACCTGAACCGATTAAAAAGATATTTTCAAAATCTTCTATAGTAACTTCTTTAGCAACCTCCTCTATTTTGCTCCTTAAATTGACAGCACCAATTGTAACCGACAGAAAATTTTCTTCATTAAAATTCAACAATTAAATCACCCTCCTGATTTTTTAATCAAATATCAATAAATGGTATATACCATTTACCAACTCCAAGCAAACGGTACGTTCCATTTGTTTGGAGTTGGTAAATGAATTTTCTTCTCCTAGATGTGAAATGGACCGTACCATTTTGTAAGTAATAAGCTAAAATTAAAATATGTTTGTTAGAAACAAATATAGCAGAAATATCTGAGCCTTAAAGTAATTTGCTAGATATTCTTACACACTTTCTTTATTACAAAATATTCCCTCGTAACAAAAGTCTTTTTTAGCTTTATTAATTGCTTCAAGCTATAAATTGCTGATATCATAATAACACCTTAGCTTCAAATGGAGTGAAATCAAATGATAGACCGTAAAGCCGAAACTCCCGTTTATATTCAATTGAAGAATTTTTTTATGAAGGAAATACAAAGTGGACGTTTAAATTTTGGGACAAAGATCCCTTCCGAACGGGATCTTACCAAACAATATAATGTTAGCAGAGCTACTGCAAGACAAGCTCTATCTCTCTTAGAAAGAGAAGGATTTGTTGAAAGGATCGTTGGGTCTGGAACCTTTGTAACAAATACTAGAATTCAACTGGATTTTATTACTTTTAATAGTTTTACAAATGTGTTATTAGATCAAGGGATTGTCCCAGCGACAAAAATGTTGAAAGTTTGTAGAGAAGAAGCAAATCCACTAATTGCTTCGAAATTAAATATCTCTTCAAATGAAGAGATTATTGTTATTAAAAGGTTACGGTTTGCTGATGGTATTCCGATTTCCATACAAACAACTCATATCCCTTATATCTTTTGTCCCAAAATCGAACAATTTCTAAAGGATAACGTTTCTATATATAAAATACTCAGAGAAGAATTTAATATCGACTTAGTCAAAACAAAACAGCATATGCGCGTTGCATATAGCAATGAAGAAGAGAGCAAGTTATTAAAAATTCAAAGTGAAAGTCCTTGCCTCCTACTTGAAGAAGTTACTGCAGACAGATCAGGGCGAAATATTGACTTTTCTATTTTAAAAACCCGATCAGACGTTGTAAACTATTACTCTGAACTGTCTTTAGATTAACCTTTTACCAAACAGTTAATTAGCCTATGTACTTTTTACTTCCCATACTTAAATTGCTAATATATCTAGAAACTGAGAACTACGTTAAAATATTTATAGCTTTCAAGTGAAAGGAAAGAAGAAAATGATTAGTAAGGCAGATTGTTTAGAACGGTTACGCTCTTTAATAGGGAAGGAGCTTACTAGCGTAAATTTACACGAAGCCATTTTTTGTGAAGCCAAGCATCAAAAAATACTTCGGCGTTTTCATGTTGGTACGCACACCTATGTAGAGTTTAAATTGGATAAAAACAATGACACACCTGAATTTGTTGATATTACCATACCAGGAAACCCAAACACATTCCGGTTAGGTCTCGAGGAAAAAGATGGACAACTTGTTATCGTATCTGAGCCGAGGATTAACTTTTCATATTTAAGTTGATGGGAAAAGCCCTAAGAATTGTCTTAGGGCTCTTCTAATAATTTGATTTATTGTTCTTTTACAACATGACTGACCGTTTCTTTTTTCATTATAGGCAATAGAGTTAGAATCCCCACCAAAAGTAGAAGTGCCGACATTTCATACATATAGACAATAGAAAGATGAGTTTTCAGCCACCCAGAGGCGGACATAGTGATGACCATGGCCCCCATAAATAGAGGATTTAATATACCGTTGACTCGACCGATAAATGCTTCTTCTGTATTTTGTAAAATCATCGTATTTATTCCAATATGGATACATGGCATAAATAACCCCGCAAAAAATTGAGCAGCCAAGGTAAGCCATAACTCTGTTGATAATCCTAAGCCAAGAAAACCGATGGCACTTGCTGCCATCCCCATTGCTAATAGCATTTGTGGTTGTACCTTCCTAGAAAGTGCTACAGTGATGCCCCCTCCAATAATCATACCAGCTCCAAATGCAGTCATGAGCCACTGCAGATCTTCCTTTGGTAATCCTAATCTTTCAGTAATAATAAAGACTCCCAGTGGCTGAGTTAATCCTATTGCAAGGCCTGCAGCTGCAAAACATCCGCCCAACAAGGTTAGTGGCTTACTTTTAAATACGTAACCAAATCCTTCTTTCATCTCATGCATTAATGATGTGTTCGGCCTTTCCTCTTCTGGTGTTGGATCTGCTGGAAGCATCAAAAGAATAGCTGCCGAGCATAAAAAGGCCACTCCCATAACCCCAACTGCCGCAAGAATACCAAATTGCTGATACACATATGTTCCAAGGATTGGACCAAGAATCATAAATAGTGCAAACACCGTTTGATACATCGACATCCCCATCTGAACCAACTCAGTAGGAACATGCAACTTAAACAACTTCATACCCGCAGGCTGTGAAAATTGTGACAGGATTGATGATACAAGTGTAGCAAAGAAAATCATTTTCCAGCTTCCGAAAAATAGAGTCAGTAAGACCGCAAACACAGATACAGCACTTAACACATCACACCAAACCATCGTTCTCTTTGGACGCCAACGATCTGCGAATGTACCACCAATAAATGAAAAAAGAAAAATCGGTGCAAATTCAGCCACTGAGATCAAGGATACTGCTATTGGATTTTCATTTGTCATTTCAATGACATATAAGAGGATCGAGTAATTTCTAACCCATATTCCCACTTGAAGGAACAAGACCGAGAGTAGAATCGTTCGAATCACTCGGTTTTGAAATAAATCCCCTATACCTAACTTTTGATTTGTGGTTATTTCCGACATAAAAAGTCTCCCATCCACTTCTAGATAGGAGACTTTTTTGGTAACTAAAATGAGAAAGAAAACACCTAATGGTATCTTCAAGTTCAGTTTGGTTAACAAAAGGCCATACTAATCCTATCTAGAAACAAGTTTATTATTAAGTCAAAACCAGTTTTCTAAATATGATTAGTTATTCATCGTCCCTGTTCACCCTTTCACCATTTCTTATTACTAATAATGTAAGTAATCATCATTTTATTAATCATTTTTAATCTCTGTTGAAACCTGCCAAGTCATATTGAATTTATCTGTAACTTGCCCATAAGCTGGACTCCAGAATGTTTCTTGTAGTGGCATTAATACCTCTCCGCCATCTTGTAATTTCTCAAAAACTGCTTTTGTTTTTTCAACACTATTAATTATTATTGCGATTGTTACTTGAGATCCAATCGGATAAGGCTGTCCTGGGAATGTATCGGAAAGCATGAGATCAGAATTTCCTATCTTTAAATGCGCATTTAACACTCGGTCTTTTGCTTCAGGAGGAGTAGGGTATTCCGGATTGTCTGGCATATCCCCAAACGTCTGAAGAGAAACAACCTTTGCATCTATTGCCTCTTCATAAAACTTTACCGCTTCTTGCCCATTTCCATTCAACACTAAATACGGATGAATTCCTAAAATCATAGGACACCTCTTTTGTTTTATTTTATTTAACAGAACACACGTTCTACATTAGAATACCAGAATATATCTAATAGTGCAATATTTTCTATCACTAGAATTTCCATTTTTATCAAATAAAAAACCCGTACACTTTTTAAAGCGTACGGGTTTCATTCTATTTTTGTATTTCTACTGAGTCTCCAGTGGCATTTTGATCATTACTCGCTTTTTCAGCTTTCTTCCCCCAATAATTTGCAAGGAGTGAGCCTGATACATTGTGCCATACGCTGAAGATGGCTCCTGGTACTGCTGCAAGTGGAGAGAAGTGTGCAGCAGCCAATGCCGCAGCAAGTCCAGAGTTTTGCATTCCGACTTCAATGGAAATCGCTTTTTGATCACTGTAATCCATTTTTAACACTTTAGCTGCTAGGAAACCTAATAGATACCCTAGTGCATTGTGTAAGATAACTACTGCTAAAATCAATAAACCACTTTCAAGAATCTTCTCTTTGCTTCCGCTAACAACCGCTGCCACAATGGCTACGATTCCGATAACAGAAACTAACGGAAGAGCTTTTACACTTTTTTCAACCTGAGTGCGGAACAAAGTTTTCACAATCAGTCCTAAAATAATCGGTACAAGAACGATTTTAACAACAGATATGAACATAGCGCTAAGTGACACCGGTAACCATTTGCTTGCCAATAAAAGTGTGATGGCCGGAGTTAAAATCGGTGCTAATAAAGTTGAAACAGATGTAATCGATACAGATAAGGCCGTGTTTCCTCTTGCTAAATAAGTCATAACGTTAGAAGATGTTCCCCCAGGACAAGCTCCCACAAGAATAACACCTACAGCAACTTCAGGAGATAAACCGAGTCCATATGCCAGTGCAAATGCTAGTAAAGGCATAATTAAATACTGTGCCAATACACCGATAAATACTGATTTCGGATGTCTGAAAACCTCTTTAAAGTCATTTACCGATAACGTCATACCCATTCCAAACATGATAACTCCCAATAATAAAGGGATATGAGGACCAATCCAAGTAAAACCTGTTGGAAATAATAATGCCAACCCTGCAAATAGTAGTACCCAATAAGCAAAGGTATTTCCTGCAAATATTCCTGCTTTTTCTAATGCTTTCATAGATGTATACCCCCTGTGAAAAATATAGTTTTCATTATACTCCAAACATTTATAATTTTGTAATATTTTTTGACAAATTTTTTTAGTAAAATTTTATAACAAAAAAATGAGAGCCTTTACATGCTTAATGGCTCTCACTTTTTTTATAAAAAATTATTTTATTCTAAACGACCATTTTGTTTCCGAACGGTACACCTGGCCCTTATCTACTACCGTACTCGGAAAGTGTGAATGATGAATGGCATCAGGAACTCCTTGTGTCTCCAAACACAAACCCAAGTATTTCTGTGACTTTCTACCACGTATCTCATAATCGTTACCTAGCTGCGTCCCAGTATAGAGCACAACGGCCGGTTGATTCGTTTCAACAACTAGTAGACGACCACTTTCCTCATCGTATAATTCGATTGGTTCTGATTGGTTACTTGTTAACATGAAGGGATGATCATAGCCATTGCCAACAAGTACGTTTTGAGGATGCTCCGAAACGACTCCTTCTTGAATCCTCCTACCCTCACGAAAATCAAAAACCGTATGATCTACATGTATCATTTCACCTGTTGGAATCAAACCTTCATTTAATTCAAGAAAATGATCACTCTTCATCTTCAAT